>NZ_JBJXIB010000159.1:0-12428 GCF_046115965.1 Janthinobacterium sp. CG_23.3
GCCATACACCATCGTATAGCCCAGGGCGACCAGCGCGTACATGCTGCCCAGCACCAAGCCGTTGATGATTTGTTGGATAAATGTATCCATGTTTTGCCTGCCCTTTATGAGTCGAATTATATTTGCGCAACGAACGCTATCAGAACAAACGACACCCAAAAAACAACACTTCGGGCGCCCCGCGTGCGTGCTGTGATGACAGCCATAGGCCGCGACTACGCGCTGACATCGGTGACATGTGCTGTTCGTCCCCGTGTGCGGTAGGTGCTTTGCCGTTGCCTGTCGAATACAGTAGCCAAAATGATTAGAAGGCAATCTCTAAAGCGCTGCCATAATAACTAAGAATACGATAAACATCACGGGAATTTAGCGACACTCCAAATAAAATTCTGTTGCTTTTGCAGAAATGTTAGACGAGTGGGTAGAGAGCTGAATGCCGAGACCCCCGCCCGGGCCAGGAAAGCCGATGGCGACCGTTTTTTATTCGCCGCCGTCAAGATAACAAATGTTGACATAACAATCATTAAATGCGTCAAATAATTACATTAAGGCAATAATGTGTCGTAAAAATGTCTACAAACTACATTCAATTTCTGATTTCGCATGATTTTTGTATGTTAAGTAAGTAATCTTTGGTCAAATAAGCTCAGCTTCTTGAATCGACAGAACAAGCAGACCTCGACCAGCACACAGCTGAGCCGATTGCAGCATTAAGAAGTTGTACAACATACTCTTTTAGGATGACCCAAAAATGAAAAAAACGCTTCTCGCACTCGCAGTCCTGGCATCGATCGCCGGCGTCGCATCCGCACAATCGTCCGTCACCATCTACGGTGTAGTCGACGCAGGTATTACCCGTGAGACAGGCGCTATTGCCGGCGCCGTCACCAAGCTGTCTACCGGTGTGCAATCGGGCAATCGCCTGGGCTTTAAAGGTACGGAAGATCTGGGCGGCGGTTTGAAGGCGAACTTCCAACTTGAAAACGGTTTCGACCTCGATACCGGCGCGCAACGCCAAAGTGGCCGTCTGTTCGGTCGCCAGGCTTGGGTTGGCCTGTCGGGTGCCTTCGGCGCCGTGAACCTGGGTCGTCAATACAACCCAATCTTCCTGTCGATGGATGCTATCGATCCGTTCGGTACCGGCTTGTCGGGCGCCACCACCAACCTGATGAGCGCTGGCACCGTGCGCGTCGACAACGCCATTACCTACTCGATGCCAGCAATCAACGGCTTCACCGCAACCGCCCTGTTCGGCGCCGGTGAATCGTCGAACGGCAACAAAGTCAACGCCAAAGCCGGCGCCTCGGTTGACTTCAACAAAGGTCCACTGCTGGTCACCGCGGCTTGGAACAAAGTCGCCTCGAATTCAGCCATCGTAGGTTCGAACGGTACCGAAGACATCCTGGTCGGCGCGACCTACAACTTCGGTCCGGTCACCGCGCATGCGGCTTACGAAACCGAAGAAGTCAACGATGGCAAAACGGCCAAGTACCGCGACTTCATGGTTGGCGCTAGCGTACCGGTCGGTCCAGGCAGCTTCCTGGCTTCCTACATCGACAAAAACGACCGCATGGCCAATTCGAAAAAAGGCGCCAAGCAGATCGCCGTCGGTTACCTGTACTCGCTGTCGAAGCGCACCAACCTGTACACCTCGTATGCACGCATCAAAAACGAAGCAGGCGCGCGTAACTACGTGAGCGATGCCTCCAGCGGTGGCGTGGCCGACGCGTCGAAAGAGCAAGCCCTGGGTTCGACCTCGAGCGCGTTCAGCGTCGGTCTCCGTCACAAGTTCTAATCGACGACGGCTATAACAGTATGGTGGTAAAGCGGCGCCCTCGTCCCCCGGATGTTGGCGCCGCTATATAAAATGAGGCATGGAACGGGCCCAGATGCGCTTTTGCGTATTGACACATGGCCCGGCGCTGTGTCATCGTGCTCCGAACCGCAACCAACGCGAATATTCGGCGCTGCGCCATCGAGATAAGATAGCACAACGACAGCATGCGCTTGAGCGGTTTGCGGTACGGCGGATGATAAATAGAGGCTACTCGATTAGCCCGGTAAGAAAAAAATGGCAAGTCCCTGTTTTTTTAAATCCTCTGGAGAAGACCTAATGCAGATCAGTACAAAAATCATGCCACTGGCTGGCGCCATTGCTTTCGCATTCGCCGGTACAGCCGCTGCCCAAGAAGTTGTCAAGATTGGCCACGTTGGCCCGATCTCAGGCGCGATTGCCCACTTGGGCAAAGACAATGAAAACGGCGCACGCATGGCTATCGACGAACTGAACGCCAAGGGCGTGATGATCGGCGGTAAAAAAGTCAAACTGGAACTGCTGACCGAGGATGATGCTGCGGATCCAAAACAAGCCACCGCCGTCGCCCAGAAACTGGTCGATGCAAAAGTGCAAGGCGTGATCGGCCACTTGAATTCGGGCACCACGATCCCGGCGTCGAAAATCTACAACGAAGCCGGCATCCCACAAATTTCGCCATCGGCAACCAACCCGAAATACACCCAACAAGGTTTCAAAACCGCCTTCCGCCTGGTCGCCAATGACGGCCAGCTGGGCGGCACGCTGGGTCGCTACGCCGTGCAAATCAACAAGGCCAAGAAAGTGGCCGTGATTGACGACCGCACCGCGTACGGCCAAGGCGTGTCCGAAGAGTTCATCAAAGGCGTGAACAGCAAAAAAGCCGGCACCGAAGTCGTCGGCCGCCAGTACACCACCGACAAGGCGACCGATTTCGGCGCTATCCTGACCGCCATCAAAGCCAAAAACCCGGACGTGATCTTCTTCGGCGGCATGGACGCCGTAGCCGGCCCAATGTTGCGCCAGATGAAACAGCTGGGCATTACCGCCAAGCTGATGGGCGGCGACGGCATCTGTACCGAAGCGCTGGCCACCCTGGCAGGCGATGCGATGGCTGACAATCAAGTTGTCTGCGCGGAAGCCGGCGGCGTTGAAGATGCACAAAAATCGACCCTGGACGACTTTAAAGCGGCATACAAGAAAAAATTCGGCGTCGACGTGCAGATCTATGCTCCGTACGTGTACGATTCCGTCATGACCATGGTTGAGGCAATGCAGAAAGCCGGTTCGTCCGATCCTGCCAAGTACCTGCCTTTCCTGGCCAAGACCAAGCGCAAAGGCGTGACCGGCAATATCGCGTTTGACGCCAAGGGCGACATGCTCGAAGGCACCCTGACCTTGTACACCTACAAAGGCGGCAAACGTTCGCTGCTGGCAGTGACCAAGTAATCATGTAAGCCTGCGCGCCGGCTGGTCCGGCGTCGCATTGAATCGATGGCCGCCCTGTTCGCAGGGCCGCCATCGATTTTTCTTTTGGGTCAAGACAAAACGGCCGCGCGAGGCAGCCGTTCCTTTGTGGCAGGCAGACCGCTACAGCGCGCCGGCCTTGACGCCGTCGAGTCCCCGCGGCATCGGGAACGTCACCGCCTCCTGCACCCCGTCCAGCGCGCGCACGCTGCGCACGCCGCACGCCTTCAAGCGGTCGATCACTGCCTGCACCAGCACCTCCGGCGCCGAGGCGCCGGCCGTGACGCCGATCCTGACCTTGCCTTCCAGCCAGGCCGGATCGATTTGCGCGGCGCTATCGACCATGTAGGCCGGCGCGCCCATCTTCTCGGCCACTTCGCGCAGCCGGTTCGAGTTCGAGCTGTTCGGGCTGCCGACGACGATCACCAGGTCGACCTGCGGCGCCATGAACTTGACGGCCTCCTGGCGGTTGGTGGTGGCGTAGCAGATGTCGCCTTTTTTCGGCTCGGCGATATTCGGGAAGCGCGACTTGAGCGCGGCAATGATGTCGGCCGTGTCGTCGACCGACAAGGTGGTTTGCGACACGTAGGCCAGCATGTCCGGGTTGTCGACGTTTAAGCCGGCGACGTCGGCCAGGGTCTCCACCAGGTGCATGCCGCGCTCGGCCTGGCCCATCGTGCCCTCGACCTCGGGATGGCCGTCGTGGCCGATCATGACGATCTCGCGGCCCTCGCGGCGCATCTTCGCCACTTCGACGTGGACCTTGGTCACCAGCGGGCAGGTGGCGTCGAAAATGCTCAGTCCGCGCGACTCGGCCTCGGCCCGCACCGCCTTCGAGACGCCGTGCGCGGAAAACACCAGTGTGTTGCCGGCCGGGACGTCGTCGAGGTCGTCGATGAAGATCGCGCCCTTGTTGCGCAGGTCGGCCACGACGTAGGCGTTGTGCACGATTTCGTGGCGCACGTAGATCGGCGCGCCGAACTGCTGCAAGGCGCGCTCGACGATTTCAATGGCGCGGTCGACGCCGGCGCAAAAGCCGCGCGGTTGCGCCAGCAGAATTTCTTTGTCCATCGCTCATCCTTTTATCTATGCGGCGCGGCCGCTTACAGCACCGAAATCAGTTGGACTTCAAACGTCAGCGCCTGCCCGGCGAGCGGGTGGTTGAAGTCGAAGATCGCCGAATCGCCCTTCAGTTCGCGCAACACGCCGGCAAAGCGGCCGCCGCCCGGCGCGGCGAAGTCAACCAAGTCGCCGATCTTGTAGTCGGCGCCCGGCACCGAGTTTTCGTCGAGCGTGGCGCGGGTGACCGGCTGTACCAGCTCCGGGTTGCGTTCGCCGAAGGCTTCGGCGGCGGCCAGCTCGAAGCGCTGGTGGCTGCCTTCGGGCAGGCCCATCAGGCAGTCCTCGAGGAAGGGCGCCAGTTGGCCCTGCCCCAGCATCAGGGTGGCCGGATTTCCGTTAAAGGTAGTGACAATATCAGTACCGCCGGCGCTGGCGAGACGATAATGCAAAGTGAGGTAGGCCGATTTGGTGACGACCGCGGTTTCGACGTTGGACATAATATTCAGTTAGCAGGCAAAGCGATATTGTAAGCCACCTTGCCGTCGCCGCCGCGGGCACTGCGCGGACGGCGGCACATTTCGGGGGGAAACATGGGAATTAATCAATGGCCGGCCCACGAACGGCCGCGCGAACGCCTCATCAGCGAGGGCGCGCAGGCGCTGTCGAACGCCGAACTACTGGCGTTGTTCCTGCGCACCGGCGTCAAGGGCAAGAGCGCGGTCGACCTGGCGCGCGACACCGTATTACACTTCGGCTCGCTGGGCGGCCTGTTCGGCGCCAGCCTGAACGACTTTTGCGCCGTGCACGGCCTGGGCGCCGCCAAGTTCGCGCAACTGCAGGCGGTGATGGAGCTGGCGCGCCGCGCCATCGGCGAGCAACTGACGGCCGGCCAGGCCCTCAGCTCGCCGCAGGCGGTGAAGGAGTACCTGCGCCTGATGCTGAGCAACAAATCGCATGAATCGTTCTACGTGTTGTTTTTGGACGTCAAGAACCGCTTGATCGAGGCCAAGGAAATGTTTCGCGGCACTTTGACCCACACCAGCGTCTACCCGCGCGAAGTGGTCAAGGAGGCGCTGGCGCGCAACGCCGCCGGCGTCATGCTGGCCCACAACCATCCATCCGGCACGCCGGAACCCAGCGAGTCCGACCTGCTGCTCACGCGCGCGCTGGTGCAGGCGCTGGCCCTGGTGGACGTGCGCATCCTCGACCATTTCGTCGTGGCCGGCTGCATGGTGCACTCGTTCGCCGAGCACGGCCAGTTGTAGCCGGACGCGGCCGGTAGGCGTGTTTACCGCGCCGCCGCGGGCGTAAACCGCGAAAAACGCAATTGTTAAATATATTTAAAACAACATGACACAATTGTTTTTCACAAGTCATTGATAATTCTGAGTTTTTTGGCTATACTCTCGTTTTTCCAATTGTGGAAGTCCTTAAGGAGTGCGATATGGCACGTGTTTGCCAAGTCACTGGGAAGAAGCCGATGGTCGGCAACAATGTTTCCCATGCAAACAACAAAACCAAACGTCGTTTTCTGCCTAACTTGCAGAATCGTCGTATTTTTGTTGAATCTGAAAACCGCTGGGTCTCCCTGCGCTTGTCCAACGCCGGTCTGCGCGTCATCGACAAAGTCGGCATCGACGCCGTATTGACCGATATGCGCGCTCGTGGCGAAAAAGTCTAATTAGCAGAATAAGGGAGCTATCATGGCAAAATCAGGCCGCGACAAAATCAAGTTAGAATCGACCGCCGGTACGGGTCACTTCTACACGACTACCAAAAACAAGCGTACCACGCCTGCGAAAATGGAGATCATGAAATTTGATCCTAAAGTTCGCAAGCACGTAACGTACAAAGAAACAAAGATCAAGTAATCCGGTCTCTGTCGCTTTGGAAAAAAGCCGCTCCACGAGCGGCTTTTTTTACGTCCGCGAATCGCCTCCCCGCCTGGGCGGCCGATTTCCTTTTCCCAGCCTCACTTTGAATGGCGCTTTCCATGAAACCAATACGCACCCTTGCCGTGGTCGCCATCTGGGCAAGCGTCGCTTGCACGACCGGGGCCACGGCCTCCGACATGCGGACCGGTAACGGTAGCGCCGCACGCCCGTTCCAGTTCGAACCCCGCCTGGAGGATGGGCCGGGCGATCTGCACGGAGCTGCGGTGGGCCGCATCAGCGTGCTACGCGCCGCCGATCGCCGGGTAGTCTATTCCGAGGACACGCCGTTGCAACCAGGTTGTAACGCCATCCCCGCGATGACACTACTGACGCCGCATCTGCTTGCGCTATGCGGCAATTTGGGCGGCCGGCACTACACCTACAAGGTCTTGCGCAGCGCCGGGGCGTCGCTAGAGGTTGCCACGCTCGATATGCAGGATGGCAACGAGCCGCTCCATGTGGGCAGCGATGGCCGCGTATTCGGCGTCGTCATGCGGCGCGACGTTTACCCCCAGTTGACGGGGCCGCGCTATTTTCCATTGGTGTAGGGCTTGCGGGAGGACGGCGCCAGTTTCGGTTTCCGGCCCGACTTTAGCAGCGCGGCGGCGCCGCTGTATCGGCGCCGCTATCAGTTAATGAAACAACATAACAATGCCCAACAAGAGGCAGAGGAAATGCTGGCGATGCTGCTGGCTACCCAGGATCGGGCCTTTGTCTGCCAGGAATTGGCCTATCTGGAGAATATGCTCGTTAAGGGCGGCAAGTTCCAAGACGGGCAAGCGGCGCGCGGTTTCTTGACAGACTGGGCGCAGAAATTACCGGAGGTGGGATATCCCGCGTTCAACGATTTCACTTGTCAATGAGCGTAAAAAAGCCCCGCAAGCGGGGCTTTCTGCCGCTACGCGGACGCGGTGGCGTCAGGAATAACTGCGCAGACGGAAAGAGAACTCTTGCAGCGACTTGATACCGGACGCCTCGGCGCGCGCGCACCAGTCTTGCAGCTTGTGCAGCAACTGGTCGCGGGTGAAGTGCGAACGCTCCCAGATTACGCCCAGTTCGACGCGCATGTGGTGCATGGTTTCCAACGCCTTGCTGTGTTGGAACAATTCGCTCAGTTGTTGCTGCTGCGCGCCTTCCAACTTGCCCGGCTCGCGTTGCATCAGCTTACGCGACGATTTCAGGAAACGCGCCTCCAGTTCGGCCTTGCCCTTGAGCACAGCCAATTCTTCCTTCCACGCGTGCTTGATCGACTTGGCGTATTTCGACATGACGTCGTAGCGGTTGGCGATCACCGATTGCAGGGTGTCGAAGTCGGCTTCCATTTTTCCGTGCGCGAACTTCGGTTCCGGCGCGCGCTTCTTCACCTTGGCCAGGCCCATCATTTCCAAGGCGCGGATATAGCCCCAGCCGATATCGATTTCATACCATTTCGACGACAGCTTGGCCGACGTCGCGAAGGTGTGGTGGTTGTTGTGCAATTCCTCGCCGCCGATCAGGATACCGAACGGAATGATGTTGGTGGCGGCGTCGGCGCAGTCGTAGTTGCGGTAGCCCCAATAGTGGCCGATGCCGTTGATGATGCCGGCGGCGGTGACGGGAATCCACATCATTTGCACTGCCCACACGGACACGCCGAGCACGCCGAACAGCGCGATGTTAATGAAAAACAAGGCAACCACGCCCTGCCAGCTGAAGCGGGTGTACAGATTGCGTTCGATCCAGTCGTCTGGCGTGCCATGGCCGTACTTCTCGATGGTTTCCATGTTTTTCGACTCGATACGGTACAGCTCGGCACCCTCGAACAGCACTTTCTTGATGCCGCGGGTGACCGGGCTGTGCGGATCTTCCACCGTGTCGCATTTGGCGTGGTGCTTGCGGTGTACGGCGGCCCATTCCTTGGTGACCTGGCCGGTCGTCAGCCACAGCCAGAAACGGAAGAAATGGCTGGGGATGGCGTGCAGCTCCAACGCGCGGTGGGCCTGGTGGCGGTGCAAATAAATCGTCACGCTGGCGATGGTAATATGGGTTACCGCCAAGGTGTAAAAGAATACTTCCCAGCCCGAAAAGCCGGTGATGCCGTTGGCCAGAAACTCCAGCGTGGCATTTACAACTGAACTTAAAGTCATTACTACTCCAAAGTGAATGGCGTGTTGACGGTCGCTCCCGCTACGCCAGAGAGGTCCGTTTTTCTCGATTTTGAACGCAATTGTACGCTGCTTTCAGATTTTTCAAGCGAAGCATTGCCGAGATACATCTACCCGGGCACAACGCCGGGGGCGGCGCCCGGCGCGCCGCCCGCTTCGGCGGCGAAAGCGCCGGCGCCGGCCGGCGCGCCGACAATGCGCACCTCGCGCTGCGGAAAGGGCACGGAAACATTGCTGGCCTTCAGCGCGTGCCAGATCGCCCGGTTGACGTCGGAGGTGACGCCGCCGCGGCCGTTCTCGGGGTCGCTGATCCAGAAGCCCACTTGCAGGTCGAGGCCGTCGGCGCCGAAGCGCAACAAGGTCGCCGACGGCGCAGGCTCCGTGGCCACGCGCGCAACGCTGGCGGCGGCGGCGACCAGCATCACCAGCACCGCCTCCAAGTCGGACTCGTAGGCCACCGACACCTGGGTCGAGAGCGCCAAATTGCGGTTTGACAGCGAGGAGTTTTGCACCGCCCCGGCGATGAACATTTCATTGGGCACAATCGACTCGATCCCGTCCAGCCCCTGCAACACCGTGTAGCGGGTGTTGATCTGCGTCACCCGGCCACTGTACTTGTCGACCGTGATCATGTCGCCGATCGACAAGCTGCGGTCGAGCAGGATAATGAAGCCGGACACGTAGTTACTGGCGATCTTCTGCAAACCCAGGCCGAGGCCGACACCAAGCGCGCCGCCGAACACCGACAACACCGTCAAGTCGATGCCCACCAGCGACAGGCTGAGCAGCACCGCCAGCAGGATCAGCACGGCGCGTGCCATGCGCGCCATCACCACCCGCAGCGACGAATGCATGCCCGACAGCTTCATCAAGCGGTCTTCCAGCGTGGCACCGGCCCACATGGCCAGCATCAGCAACACTGCGACCGAGACGATGGCTTGCAAGATGGTGGCGACCGACACCTTGTGTTTGCCCAGCGGCAGCGTGGTCTGGTCCAGGTACTCGAACAGGTCTGGCCACAGGCCGGTGATGTACAAGGCCACGGCCAGCCACACCAGTAGCGCGAAGACTTTTTCAAACGTCACCAGGGCGGCGCCGACCTGGCCGTGGCGGGCGAAGACCTTGCGCAACATATAGAAGCCGAAACGGATCAAGGCTAGCGAGCTGCACAGCGGCAGCGCGACGCTAAGGGCGTGGACGTGCTGCGATTTGCTCAGGAAATATTGGGCGACGGCCATCAGGCCGGCAATCAGCGCCGGCGTGAGCACGCGCATGAAGCTTTCGATGCCGAAATGTTCGGCGGTGGGCGCCTGCGTGTTGCGCACGAAGGCCGCGCGCAAGCCGTGGGCGAGTGCCCAGCCGAGGATAACGCTGGCGAGAATGGCGCCAATCTGCCACATCATCGCCGGATTGCGCACATCGTCGGCCAAATCGGCGATCAGACTCAGGAGCGGGATTTGGTTCATGTCGTGGGGGAAGTGAACGAAGCCTAAAAAATCAAAGGTGTCAATCTTAGCGCGCCGGCGGCGTAAAAAAACATCAGCCCAAGGCAAACGGCCCTTGGTTTTGATGAATTCAACGACGAAGCCGCGGCGCCCTGCCGCGGCCCGCCTTACTCGGCGGCCGCTTCGGCGCCGTCGGCGTCTTCCACCTTGTCGGCGAATACTTTCTTAGGCATGACTTTGCGCTCGAACACGGCGGCGAAGAAGCCGTCGGTATGGTGGCGGTGCGGCAACAGTTTCAAGTAGTCGCCCATTTCCAGGTCGATTTTCTGTTCGGCCAAGACCTGCGACATCGGCAACAGGAAGAAGTCCGGATGGCCCGCCAGGAACTGCTCGGCGATCTGGTCGTTTTCCTCGTTCAGGAAGCTGCAAGTCGCGTACACCAGGCGTCCGCCGCCTTTGACCAAGCGCGCCGCGCCGGCCAGGATGGCGGCCTGCTTTTCCTGCAGTTCGACGATCGATTGCGGCTGTTGACGCCATTTGACGTCGGGATTGCGGCGCAGGGTGCCCAGGCCGCTGCACGGCGCGTCGACCAGCACGCGGTCGATCTTGCCGGCCAGGCGCTTGATCTTGGCGTCGCGCTCATGCGCGATCTGCACCGGATGGACGTTCGACAGACCGCTGCGGGCCAGGCGCGGCTTCAGCTTGGCCAGGCGTTTTTCCGACACGTCGAAGGCGTACAGCCGGCCGGTGTTGCGCATCAGCGCGCCCAGCGCCAGCGTCTTGCCGCCGGCGCCGGCGCAGAAATCGACCACCATCTCGCCGCGCTTGGCGCCGACGATTTGCGCCAGCACTTGGCTGCCCTCGTCCTGCACCTCGATTGCGCCGCTCTGGAACAAGGGCATGTTTTGCAGCGACGGCTTCTTCAGCACGCGCAAGCCGAGCGGCGCGTACGGCGTCGGCGTGCTCAGCACCGGCGCTTCGGCCAGCGCGACCATCACGTCTTCGCGGTTCGACTTCAGCGAATTGACGCGCAGGTCGAGCGGCGCCGGCGCGTTCAGCGCGTCGGTCAGCAGCATCGTTTCGGCTTCGCCGTACTGGGCGATGAGCTTGTCATACAGCCATTTCGGCATGTTGGCGCGCATCGTCGGCTGCATCAGGTTGCGGTCGATCTGGGTGATGCGTTCCAGCCATTCGGTTTCTTCCTCGGTCAAGCCGCCCAGCGAATCGGCGCCCATCGCCTCGGCCAGGCCGAGGATGGTCAGGCGGCGCATGGTCGGGCCGCTGCCGGCCTCGGCGAAGTCGGTGAAGAAGGATTTGTTGCGCAACACCGCGTAAATGCCTTCGGCGACGGCGCCGCGCTCGCGCGAGCCAAGCCGCGGGTGGTCGCGGAAATAGCGCGACAGGGTGGAGTCGGCTGGCGCCGTGAAACGCAAAATTTCGCGCAAGACTTCTTCGGCGTTGGCCAGAATCGCTGGTGGCAATCTCATAATATTTTCCTGTCTATATTTATTGTGTGTCCACGCGGACAGTGCCCTGCTCGATCGACAGCTTGCCGTCGATGAAGAGGCGGATCGCGCGCGGGTAAAGCAAATGTTCCTGGACCAACACGCGCGCCGACAGCGTGTCGGCGGTGTCGTCCGGTAAAACCGGCACCGTTGCCTGCGCAACCACGGGGCCGTGGTCGAGTTCGGCGGTGACGAAGTGCACCGTCGCGCCGTGCTCGCGCATGCCGCTGGCCAGCGCCTGCTCGTGCGTGGCCAGGCCGGGGAAGTGCGGCAGCAGCGACGGGTGGATGTTCAGCATGCGCCCGGCGTAGTGCTCGACGAAGGGCGCCGTCAAAATCCGCATGAAGCCGGCCAGCACCACCAGGTCGGGGGCGAAGCCGTCAATCGCGGTTCGCAGGGCGGCGTCGAACTCGGCGCGGCTAGCGTAGTCCTTGTTGGCCACGACGGCCGTCGCGATCCCCTTGTCGGCGGCGAAGGCCAGGCCTTTGGCGTCGGCGCGGTTGCTGATGACGGCGGCAATGCGGGCCGGCCATTGCTCGGCCTGGGCCGCGCGGACGACCGCTTCCATATTGCTGCCGCGCCCGGAAATGAGGATAACGATGTTTTTCATCAATTTTGCTCTGAGAGACTTCGCGGTTGAAGGCGAAGAGTGGAAGGAGCCGACTGCGACTAGGCGTTAACCTGGCGCGTAAAAGCGGTGAACGGTGTTGCGTGCCGACCGGGAGAGCGGCGGATCCGGCCTCTGTTGCGCGTGCGCGTCGCCTTTGTGGGCAGCCTTCCTGTGCAGCGAAGAAGGCGTCAAACCGCGCATTGTACCTGCTATGGCGGCGCGAACCAAGGAAGCAGCGCAAATTTGTTGCGGCGCAGCACGCGAAAAGCCGGACCGCGTCGGCGTCGGCCGCGTCCGGCGCGGGGCGCGCGCGGGCGGGGGAGGGGGGCCTCCCCGCACGAACACAAAAAACAAAAAAAAAACCCTTTCTTCCTCCCCCCCCCCACCCCCCCCACAAACACGCCCAGACCAGCGTTCCGCCTCCCCCTCTCTCATTTCTCCTTTTTTT
>NZ_JBJXIB010000160.1:0-12229 GCF_046115965.1 Janthinobacterium sp. CG_23.3
GAGGGCCTTGCGCCCGTCCCCCATAGCTCCCACTGGGGGTGGGTGTGGGCGGGTTTGCTCCGACGGCGCTTTCGCTTCCGTCCTGCGGTCCGGCGCCCCCCCCCCCAAGGACGGCCCCGGCACCTGGATTTCCGACGAGATCATCGCCGGCTACACCGGCTTGCACCGGCTCGGCTACGCGCACTCGGCGGAACTGTGGCTGGACGGCGAGCTGGTCGGCGGCGCCTACGGCGTCTCGATCGGCCGCATGTTTTACGGCGAGTCGATGTTCGCCCGCGTTACCGACGGCTCGAAGATCGCGCTGGCCTACCTGGTGCACTTTCTGCGCGGCCACGGCGTGGCGATGATCGACTGCCAGCAGGAAACGGCGCACCTGGCCTCGCTGGGCGCGGCGCCGATTTCGCGCGCGCGCTTCCTGGCGCACCTGGCGGCCAGCATTGAAGAACCGCAAATAGCCGCGTGGCAGCCGCTTGCGCCGCTCGGCGCCGTGTTATAAATTGAGTGCGCCGCGCCACGGCGGCGCGCAAGGGATATGATACAAAAACGGCGGTGGCGAAGCGCCACATTTGCCGTTGCAACCGCACCGATAGGACGTGCATGACGCATCTCAATGACCTGCCCTTCTCGACGCTGCAGTTTTACACCACCGCGCCGTATCCGTGCAGCTACCTGGACGACCGCCAAGCGCGCTCGCAGGTGGCCACGCCGTCGCACCTGATCAACGTCGACGTGTATTCCGAGCTGGTCAAGAGCGGCTTCCGGCGTAGCGGCATCTTCACCTACCGGCCGTATTGCGACGGCTGCCAAGCCTGCATCCCGGTGCGCGTGATCGCCGCCGAGTTCGCGCCCAGCCGCGGCCAGCGCCGCGCCTGGGCGCGCCACGCCACGCTGCGCGCCAGCGTCGCCACGCTGGCCTTCCTCGACGAACACTACGAGCTGTACCTGCGCTACCAGAGCACGCGCCACTCCGGCGGCGGCATGGACCAGGACAGCCGCGACCAGTACGCCCAGTTCCTGCTGCAAAGCCGGGTCAACACGCGCCTGGTCGAGTTCCGCGAGCCCGACGGCGCGTTGCGCATGGTCAGCATCATCGACGTGCTGGCCGACGGCCTGTCCTCGGTGTACACCTTTTTCGACCCGGACGTGGCCGGCGCGTCCTTCGGCACCTACAACGTGATGTGGCAGATCGCCCAGGCCGCCGAACTGCAACTGCCGTACGTCTACCTCGGCTATTGGATCGAGCAAAGCCCGAAAATGGCCTACAAGATCAACTTCAAGCCGCTTGAGGCGCGCATCAAGGGCGCCTGGGGCTTGCTCGGCGCCTGATGCCGCTCAGTTGAGCGGCTTTTATCACCCGGCTCTTTGCATTGGCTTGGTTTTGACGTCGCCGGCCGGCGAATGCTTTCGACCGGGCGGCGCGCAAAAGCCGGTAAAATGGCGGCAAACACCACAGCGGGCCGGACCGGCCACCGCGCACCGCGCCCGCCTCAACCAAGACTGCCCCCATGTCCGAAAAATTCCTGTATTCCCTCGCCCGCCCCTTGCTGTTCGCCATGGACGCGGAAGCGGCCCACCACTTCACCCTGCCGGCGCTGAAGCGCGCCGCCGCGCTGGGCCTGACCCGCCTGGTGAAAAAGCCGCGGGCCGATCCGCGTAGCGTGATGGGCATCACCTTCCCGAACCCGGTCGGCCTGGCCGCCGGCCTGGACAAGGACGGCGCCTTCATCGACGCGCTGGCCGACCTCGGTTTCGGCTCGATCGAAGTGGGCACCGTGACGCCGCGCGCGCAAGCGGGCAATCCGACACCGCGCATGTTCCGCCTGCCGGCGGCGCACGCCATCATCAACCGCATGGGATTTAACAACGGCGGCGTCGACGCCTTCGTCGCCAACGTGCAAGCGTCGCGCTTCTACCAGAACCGCGCCGGCGTGCTGGGTCTGAACATCGGCAAGAACGCCGACACGCCGATCGAGCGCGCCGCCGACGACTACCTGCACTGCCTGGAAAAAGTCTACCCCTACGCCAGCTACGTGACGGTCAACATTTCGTCGCCGAACACCAAGAACCTGCGCCAGTTGCAGGGCGCCTCCGAACTCGACGCGCTGCTGGCGCAACTCAAGGACGCCCAGGCGCGCCTGGCCGACCAGCACAAACGCTACGTGCCGCTGGCGCTAAAGATCGCCCCGGACATCGACGGCGAGCAGATCAAGACCATCGCCGACTCGCTGATCCGCCACAAGATCGACGGCGTGATCGCCACCAACACCACCCTCAGCCGCAGCGCCGTCGACGGTATGCAGCACGGCGCCGAGGCCGGCGGCCTGTCCGGCGCGCCGGTGTTCGAACTGTCGAACACGGTGATCCGCCTGCTCAAGGCCGAGCTGGGGAGCGCCTTGCCGATCATCGGCGTGGGCGGCATCATGCGCGGCGCCGACGCCGCCGCCAAAATCGACGCCGGCGCCCAGCTGGTACAGTTGTACAGCGGCCTGATCTACGCCGGCCCGGCGCTGGTGCGCGACTGCGCCGACGTTCTGCGCGCCAACTAAGGGGACGCGCCATGCAAACAACCACGCTCGGCGACAGCGACCTGGCGGTCAGCAAAATCTGCCTGGGCACGATGACCTTCGGCGAGCAGAACAGCGAAGCCGAGGCGCACAGCCAGCTCGACTACGCGCTCGAGCGCGGCGTCAACTTCATCGACACGGCCGAGATGTATCCGGTCATGCCGCGCGCCGAGACCCAGGGCCGCACCGAAAGCTACATCGGCAGCTGGCTAAAGAAAAGCGGGCGCCGCGGCGAGGTGGTGCTGGCCAGCAAAGTGGCCGGGCCGAATCCGACCATGCACTGGGTGCGCGGCGGCAAGAACGACTTGGACGCGGCCAGTATCGGCGCCGCCGTCGAGGCCAGCCTGCGCCGCCTGCACACCGAGCATATCGACCTGTACCAGTTGCACTGGCCCAGCCGCAACGTGCCGATCTTCGGCGCCAACGCCTTCGAGCCGCGGGCCGAGCGGCCCGCGGCCGCCATCGAGGACACGCTGGCGGCGCTGGGTCGGCTGATCGAACAGGGCAAGATCGGCCACATCGGCGTGTCGAACGAATCGTCGTGGGGCGTGTCGGAATTCGTCAAGCAGTCCGAGCAGAAGGGCTTGCCGCGCATCGCCACGGTGCAGAACCTGTACAACCTGACGGCGCGCAATTTTGAAACCAGCCTGATGACCGAAACCTGCTTCCGCGAGCACGTCGGCCTGCTGGCCTACAGCCCGCTGGCGTTCGGCCAGCTCAGCGCCAAGTACCTCGACGACCCGAAGGCCAGCGGGCGGCTGACGCTGTTCCCGCCGACCTGGAGCCCGCGCTACCTGCGCCCGGCCGTGCTGGCCGCCACCGCCCGCTACGCCGAGCTGGCGCGCGCCAACGGCATGACGCCGGCGCAGATGGCGCTGGCCTGGTGCTATTCGCGCTGGTTCGTCGCCTCGACCATCATCGGCGCCACCACCCTAACGCAGCTGAAGGAAAACATCGACGCCTACGCCACGCCGCTGAGCGACGACGTCGCCGCCGCCATCGACGCCATCCACGCCAGCCTGCCCAACCCCGGCCAGTAAACCACAGGACGAAGGACGGGCCCCTCAGTCGAAGGTCAACTTTTTGCCCGCTGTCCACCAATACGCAAAAAGCAAGAGCGCGGACATGCAAAGTCCGGCAATGGTGAACACGGTGTCGGTCAATTCGATGCTCGGATAGTAGCGCGCGGCAATGCTGTACAACGCCACGCCGAAAGCGAGTATCACCACCGCCCAAGCAACACAGCGTCGATAACGCTGGGCATCGGCGCCATGCGCCGAGCGCTGCAACATCCGGTACATCAACCGGCCGTCGAGCGTGTCGGTTAGTACCATGCCAATGGTAAATGCCAGGCCGGCTGCCAACGCCATATACGCGCCGCTCGATGACGTGGCGGCGTAGCCCCACGCCGCGGCCTGTGTCGCGGTATCGAACACCAGTGCAAACACCACACCCACCGAAAAAATGGCAAATGGATGGGAACTATCCTGCAGACGCCGGGGCACAAAGTATCTTTTCCATCCGACCGCCTGGTAAGGTCCGGGGATCAGCAATGCGCGCAGGTTCAAGGTTCCGACGACGAGCAACAAGACAACCGGAAGCCAATCAAGCAAGGCGGTGAAGGACGGGGGAAACTGGAGATCGCTGGTCAGAAAGCTCAGGCCAACGGCAATCGCTGTCACCGTTAAGCCATGTCCAGTGGCGAACAGCGTTCCTATCCACGGCGCCGTACGTGGTCGTTGCGTCGAGCAGCGAAAAGTCATCGCGTCGATCATTGCTATATGGTCTGGGTCGAGGCCGTGCCGCATCCCCAGAACGAACATCATCAGCATCGCTGACAAAAAGCCATTTTCCATTCATTGACCAATCATTGCGGTACAAGGTGAATTGCCCACAAAATAGTATCTATTCCGCCGGCGCTGTTGGCGTGTTGCAGCGAGACGCCTTACCGCCCGGCTCAACGCTTGGGTTGGTAAGTAAAGTCGGCGCCGCGACGCAGTTGTCAGATTTCTCAATTTCACGACCGCTCGTTATTGATAACGCTTTATCATTATCGTATACTTGCTTGTGCTTTCGCAACCATTTATTTGGGGAATGAGGAGGCGCGCGCGTGCTGCGCGGGTAGTTGCGCCGCGGAGGTGGTTTGTGTCTGCTGGCGTACGCCATGGTCGTGGCAAGGCCGGCTTCGGCGAGTACCGGGAAGGCGACGGCGGGCAGCGCTCGCTGAAGGGATCGGCCGGCTTGGCCCTCGACGACCAGGGTTGGCTGCGGGTGGCGGCCGAGCTGGCCGAGCGCGCCGGCGCCGACGTGCGCAATCCCAAGGAGCCGCGTTACAGCCGGGTCAACCAGCGCTTCGGCGACCCGGACAGCAAACCGCGCAGCGCCTTCGCCAACGCCCAGTACCGCCTGAGCGCCGGCAACTGGAACGCGCACCCGGTGGTGGCGCGCTACGGCAGCTTCACCGACAACGTCATCGACCGCTATCCGCGGCAAGTGACGGCGCAAAACAAGCTGAACCTCGGCGGCACCCAACCGTACAGCGTGTTCGCGCCGAACGGTTCAACGGTCGTTACTTCTACGCCAAGGCGGGCTACGCCTGGTAAGTGTACGGTCGCCGCCAGGCACCGCCGGCGCCGCTGATTTCAAGCGACGGCCAGCGCCCGCGCCGGCTGCTTGGCCAGCGCCGTCAAGCCGCCTCCTCGCCGTTCATCGCGCGGTCGATGTCGTCGCGGCTCAGCTCGGGGGCGAACTGCAGGATGAACTCGTAGGCGTACGAGCGCAGATAGGCGCCGCGGCGCACCGCCAGGCGGGTGGTGTTGGCGGCGAACAGGTGCGAAGCCTCGACCGCGCGCAAGCCCTTGTCGCGGCCGTGGTCGAAGGCCATCGAGGCGACGATGCCGACGCCCAGGCCGAGCGCGACGTATTGCTTGATGACGTCGGAATCCATCGCCGTCAGCACGATGTCGGGCTGCACGCCGGCCTTGGCGAAGGCGGCGTCGATGTGGCCGCGGCCGGTGAAGCCGCGGTCGTAGGTGATCAGCGAAAACTCGGCCAGGTCTTCCAGGCGGATCGCACCGCGCGCCAGCAGCGGGTGGCCGTCCGGCACCACGATCAGATGGCTCCAGCGGTAGCACGGGAACGACACCAGGTCGGGGAACTGGCTCAAGCCCTCGGTGGCGATGCCGATGTCGGTCTTGCCCGACAACACCCATTCGGCGATGTGCTCCGGCGCGCTCTGCTGCAGCGCGATGCGCACGTCCGGGAAGGCGGCGCGGAAGCCCTGCACCACTTTCGGCAGCGCGTAGCGGGCCTGGGTGTGGGTCGCCGCCACCGACAGCGTGCCGCTGGTTTGGCCGCTGTACTCCAGGCTGGCCTGCTGCAAGTTCTCGGCCTCGATCAAGAGCCGGTCGACGATCTTCAAAATGCCCTTGCCCGGCTCGGTCAAACCGGTCAGGCGCTTGCCGTTGCGCTCGAAAATCACCACGCCCAGCTCGTCCTCCAATTCACGTATCTGGCGGCTTACCCCAGGTTGCGAGGTAAACAGCGCATTCGCCACTTCGGTCAGGTTGTAACCGCGGCGCGCCGCCTCGCGTATCGAACGCAATTGTTGAAAATTCATTGCCAACTCCCATCTAAGAAAACGTTACCGCGCGGCGGGTTCGACAAACACGTGCAGGCGCTTCGGCCGCACCACCAGGGTTTCCCCCTCCTTCAACTGCAGGTGGCCGAAGCGCTCGTTCGACATCACCGCCTCGATCAACTCGTCGTTGTCGAGGCGCTGCAGGTCGAGCTGGGCCAGCGGGCCGATCGCGTGGGCGCGGCTGAGCTTGACGACGATACCCTCGGCGCCCGGCGTGTAGCGGTCGATCTCCAAGTCGTGCGGGCGGACATAGGCGATGCCCTTGCTATCGGTGACGCCGGCGTGGTCGGGCACCTCGAAGCTGGCGTCGCCGGTGGCCATGACGCCCTCGTGGACGCGGCCGTGGAACAGGTTCACATTGCCCAGGAAGCCATACACGAACGGCGACGCCGGGTGGTTGTAGACCTGGTCCGGCGCGCCCAGTTGCTCAACCCGGCCCTTGTTCATCAACACCACCTGGTCGGCCACCTCCAGCGCCTCCTCCTGGTCGTGGGTGACGAAAATGCTGGTGACGTGCAAGTCGTCGTGCAAGCGGCGCAGCCAGCGCCGCAATTCCTTGCGCACCTTGGCGTCGAGCGCGCCGAAGGGCTCGTCGAGCAACAGCACGCGCGGCTCCACCGCCAGCGCGCGCGCCAGGGCGATGCGCTGGCGTTGCCCGCCCGACAGCTGAGGCGGATAGCGGTCGGCCAACCAGTCCAGTTGCACCAGTTCCAGCAGGTCCTTGACCTTGCGGCGGATCTGGTCTTCCGACGGGCGCTCGGCGCGCGGCTTCACGCGCAGGCCGAAGGCGACGTTTTCAAACACCGTCATGTGCTTGAACAGCGCGTAATGCTGGAACACGAAACCGACTTGGCGCTCGCGCACGTGGCGCGCCGAGGCGTCTTCGGCGTCCAGCAGCACGCGGCCGGAATCGGGGTGTTCGAGGCCGGCGATAATGCGCAGCAAGGTGGTCTTGCCGCAGCCGGACGGTCCCAGCAGCGCGGTCAGCTCGCCGGCCGGAAACGCCAGCGACACGTTGTCGAGGGCGACGAAATCGCCGAACCGTTTGTTGATGTTGTTGACTTCGATCGTCATGCTCAATGCTCCGTAGAACGTAAGGCGGAATCGTCGGCGCTGTTTTCGTGCAAGCGCCACTCAATAAAGGATTTCAGGGCCAGCGTCACCAGGGCCAGCAGGGCCAGCAGCGAGGCCACCGCGAACGCGGCCGCGAAGTTGTATTCGTTATACAAAATCTCCACTTGCAGCGGCATGGTGTTGGTCTCGCCGCGGATGTGGCCGGACACCACCGACACCGCGCCGAACTCGCCCATGGCGCGGGCGTTGCACAGGATCACGCCGTACAGCAAGCCCCACTTGATATTCGGCAGCGTGACGCGGCGGAAGGTGTTCCAGCCGGACGCACCCAGCACCATGGCGGCCTCCTCCTCCTCGTTGCCCTGCGACTGCATCAGCGGAATCAGCTCGCGCGCGACAAACGGGAAGGTGATGAAAATGGTCGCCAGCACGATGCCCGGCACGGCGAACAGGATCTTGATGTCGTGTTCTTGCAACCACGGGCCGAACCAGCCCTGCGCGCCGAACATCAGCACATAGATCAGCCCGGAAATCACCGGCGAGACCGAGAACGGCAAGTCGATCAGCGTCAGCAGGATGCTCTTGCCGCAGAACTCGAACTTGGCGATGCACCACGAGGCGGCGACGCCGAACACCAGGTTCAGCGGCACGGCGATGGCGGCCGTGATGACGGTCAGCTTGATGGCCGAGATCGCGTCCGGGTCGACGATGGCCGCCAGGTAGGCTTGCCAACCCTTCTTGAAGGCCTCGACGAACACCGCCACCAGCGGCACGAACAGGAACAAGGTCAGGAAGGTCAGCGCGACGGCGATCAGCGCCACGCGCACCCATTGCGGCTCCAGCGAGGCCGGGCGGGCGGCGGCGCGGCGCGGCGCGGCGGCGGAATGCGTTGTACTCATGTTTTCCTCGACTTGCCGCGCGTCCACGCTTGCAGCAGGTTAATCGTCAGCAGCATCAGGAACGACGCCACCAGCATCACGACGGCGATCGCGGTGGCGCCCGCGTAGTCGTATTGCTCCAGTTTGGTGATAATGAACAGCGGCGTGATTTCGGACACCATCGGCATGTTGCCGGCGATGAAGATGACCGAGCCGTATTCGCCGGTGGCGCGCGCGAAGGCCAGCGCGAAGCCGGTCAGCAGCGACGGCAGGATGGTCGGGAACACCACGCGGATGAAGGTTTGCAGCGAACTGGCGCCAAGGCTGGCGGCGGCCTCTTCCAGCTCGCGCTCGGCGTCCTCTAGCACCGGCTGCACCGTGCGCACGACGAACGGCAGGCCGATGAAGGTCAGCGCCACCACCACGCCCAGCGGCGTAAACGCCACCTTCAAGCCCAACGTGCCTTCGAGGAACTTGCCAAACCAGCCGTTCGACGAATACAGCGCCGTCAGGGTAATGCCGGCGACGGCGGTGGGCAGCGCGAACGGCAGGTCGACCAGCGCGTCGATGATGCGCTTGCCGGGGAAGGTGTAGCGCACCAGCACCCAGGCCAGGATGCCGCCGAACACCACGTTGATCGACGCGGCGATCAACGAGGCGCCGAAACTGAGGCGGTACGAGGCCATCACGCGCTCGGACGTCACGGCGGCCCAGAACGCCTCCCAGGTCATGGTAAAGGTCTTCAGGAACACCGCCGACAAGGGAATCAGGACGATGAGCGCCAGATAAAAGATGGTGAAGCCAAGCGACAATTTAAAACCGGGCATCACCCGAAACGGCGCGCTTTGCGCCTTGAACGGAACCGGCGTTGCAACAGCAGACATGAAAGCTCCCCTTATTACATTTTCGACTAACAGGGCGCAATAATCGCATCCGAACGGCATAAAGCGAACGAAGCTTTTGTCATTTGCTTAGACGACAATCGTATATCGGGGACAAGACAAAAAAAAACCGGGGACAGACCACGATTTCCGAGAAAGTATTTTTCGGAAATCGTGGTCTGTCCCCGGTATATGCCCGGTATGCGGCGGTCTTATTTGTTTGGCTGCGGCGTCAGGCGCAAGTAAGGCCGCTCGGCGACGTAGCCTTTCGGATACTTCTGCTTGATCACCTCCGGGTCCTGCACCGACAGCGGAATGATGACGTCGTCGCCGTCGCGCCAGTTGCCGGGCGTGGCGACGGTGTGGGCGTCGCTCAGTTGCAAGGCGTCGATTACGCGCAACACTTCGTCGAAGTTGCGCCCGGTGCTCATTGGATACGTCAGGATCAGCCGCACCTTGCGCTGCGGGTCGATGACGAACACCGAGCGCACCGTGGCGGTGGCCGACTGTTCCGGGTGGATCATGTCGTACAGACCGGCGACGCGCTTGTCGGCGTCGGCGATGATTGGAAAGCCGACCACCGTGTGCTGGGTTTCCTCGATATCCTTGATCCACTGCCGATGCGAATCGGCCGGATCGACCGACAGCGCGAGCGCCTTGACGTTGCGTTTTTCGAACTCCGGTTGCAGTTTAGCGGTCAGCCCCAGCTCGGTGGTGCAGACCGGCGTGAAATCGGCGGGGTGCGAAAACAGCACCACCCACGAGTCGCGCGACCAGTCGTAGAAATTGATCGGCCCGACCGAGGAATCCTGCTCGAAATCGGGGGCAATGTCACCCAGGCGTAAAGTCATCGTCAGCTCCATCCATAAACGGTTAATTTAAAACAAGCGAATAAGAACGTAAAAGCGTGTCAGTTTCAGGCTAATTGCGCCTGCCCTTGCGCGCTTTGCGCCAAGTCAAACAAGGCCTGCAGGCGGCTCTGGCCGAACTCCCAGTCGCCCAGGCCGGACTCGGCATTGATGTGGCCGAGCGCGCCCAAATTGATGAACTCGCTACCCCAACGCTCCGCCCACACCGCGGCGTTGTCGGCGCTCATCCACGGGTCGTTGCTGCTGCCGATCATGATGGTCGGACAGGGCAGCGGCGTGCGCGGCAGCGCGCCGGCGACGCCGAACTTGTCCGGGTCGGCCGGCGCCACCATCAGCACGCCGGCGACGCCGCGCGGGTCGCGCGCCAGGCTGTAGGCCGTCGCCAGGCAGCCGAAACTGTGCGCCGCGACCAGCACCGGCCGGCTGTCGCGGGACCGCACCTGGTCGAAACGCGCCGACCAGGCCGGCAACTGCGGATGGTCCCAATCGTCCTGCTCGACCCGCTCGACATACGGATACAGGCGCTCCCAGCGGGTCTGCCAATGCCCCGGTCCGCTGTTATGCAGGCCGGGCATGAGCAGCACGCGGCAGTCCGACAGTAAAAGCACGCCCATCACCTCTCCTTGCAATTATTTAGACTGGTAAACCTGGTCGAACACGCCGCCGTCGGCAAAGTGGGCCTTTTGCGCCGCGGTCCAGCCGCCCGCCACCTGCGCAATCGTAAACAACTTCACGTTCGGGAACTGCGCCGCGTATTTCTTGGCGGCCTTCTCGACGGTCGGACGGTAGTAGTTTTTCGCAATCAACTCTTGCGCTTCGTCAGTGTACAGATAATTCAGATACGCCTCGGCGACCTTGCGGGTGCCGCGCCGGTCGGCCACCTTGTCGACCACGGTCACTGGCGGCTCGGCCAGGATGCTGACCGACGGCGCCACGATCTCGACCTTGTCCGGGCCTAATTCCTTAATCGCCAGCAAGGCCTCGTTTTCCCAGGCGATCAGCACGTCGCCGATGCCGCGCTCGACGAAGGTGGTGGTGGCGCCGCGCGCGCCGGAATCGAGCACCGGCACGTTTTTATACAGTTTCTTGATGAAGTCCTTGGCGCTGGCCTCGCTGCCGCCGGGTTGTTTGAGGGCATAGCCCCACGCGGCCAAATGGTTCCAGCGCGCGCCACCCGAGGTTTTCGGATTCGGCGTGATCACCGCGATGCCCGGCTTGACCAAGTCGTTCCAATCCTTGATGCCCTTCGGGTTGCCCTTGCGAACCAAAAACACGATGGTCGAGGTGTACGGCGAGCTATTATGCGGTAAGCGTTTTTGCCAGTCCTTGCTGGTCAAACCGTGTTCGGCGATGGCGTCGATGTCGTACGCCAGGGCCAGCGTGACGATGTCGGCTTCCAGGCCGTCGATCACCGCGCGCCCCTGCTTGCCGGAGCCGCCATGCGACTGCTTGATCTTGACAGTGTCGCCGGTCTTGGCCTTCCAGTCCTTGGCGAAGGCCAGGTTGACGTCCTGATACAGCTCGCGGGTCGGGTCGTAGGACACGTTCAACAGCGCGATGTCGGCGGCCAGGGCCGGCTGCCATATCGCCAAGGTGGCGAAAGCGGCGGCAAAGATTGTTTTTTTCGACAGCATCAGGATCCCCGTTCATAAGTAAAAACTTCAGAGACCCGAGAATACGGCGCGCCCGGCGCAAAGAGAACGAATGCTTTCGCGGTTTGATATGCGTATTTCGCATATCGCCGCGCGCCGATCTTCAATAAAAGCGGTTGAACAATACGACGCTCCAGGCCGCCACCGCCAGCAGCACCGCCAGCAGCACCGCGGCGCTACCGAAATCCTTGGCGTTCTTCGACAGCGCGTGGCGCTCGAGCGAGACGCGGTCGACCACCGCTTCGATCGCCGAGTTGATCAGCTCGACGATCAAGATCAGCACCAGCACACCGATCAGCATCAACTTTTCAAACGCCGAAATGCGCAGGATCAGGGCCGCGACGGTGCCGCAGACGAACAAGATCAATTCCTGGCGGAAAGCGTGCTCGTGTTGCCAAGCCGCCTTGAGGCCGTCGACCGAGTACAGAAAGGCCGAGAAAATCCGTTTCAGGCCGCTTTTGCTCTTGAATTCGTTGACTGGTTGTTCCATGGTTATATTGTTCTTAATGAATTGATGCGTCATTATGCCGCGCACGCTGGCGGCAGGGGCAAAAATGTCACAGCGGAGCCACGAGAGCGCAGGGCGATTGCATGAAGGATCAGATGGCCAGGCCCAACACCTTGCCAAGGTAGTCGGCGTTCCAGCCCGCCTTTAGGCGCTTGGAGGCGAC
>NZ_JBJXIB010000161.1:0-12201 GCF_046115965.1 Janthinobacterium sp. CG_23.3
CGCCCTTGACCCCGCCGATACCGAAACAAGGGATAGGATAAATTTGCGAAAAACCAGTTGACTTGGAATTCATCATAGAAGGTCGGGTTAGCCCATCGGGCGTCACCCGACAATGTTGGCTTGGAGCGGCGCGGCTCGCTTCGGCCTACATTGTCGGATGACGCGTTCGCCTCGGCGGCCCCCGCATCCGGCCCACGACGCGCTAACTGAACGCCGTTCCGAGTCCCGCAGTAGTTTCCCAGCAACAAGCGCAGATTGCTTTTCTTTGGTAGTATTAGTTCTAATACGTACTATATTCCAGAAAGCCGCCAATGCAACGCTACACCAACACCGCCATGCTCCTGCATTGGCTGATCGCCCTGCTGATCATCGCCGCCTTCGGCCTGGGCCTGATCATGACGGACATGCCCGGCATCACCCCGACCAAACTCAAATACTTCTCCTGGCATAAATGGCTGGGCGTAACCGTGCTCGGCCTGGCCGCCCTGCGCCTGTTGTGGCGCCGCGCCAACGTGCCGCCGCCGCACCCCGCCAGCATGGCCGTGTGGCAGAAAAAAGCCGCCGACGGCATGCACGTGGTGCTCTACATCCTGATGTTCGCGGTGCCGCTGTCCGGCTACTTCTACACCCTGGCGGCCGGCTTCCCGGTGGTCTACCTGGGCCTGGTCGAGCTGCCGGTGCTGATCGCGCCGAATCCGGAGCTTAAGCCCATCTTAAAAGAAGTTCACTATATTCTGACCATGACCATGGCGGCCGCGGTACTAGCCCACGCGTTGGCGGCCTTGAAGCACCATTTCATCGACCGGGATGGCGTGTTGAAGCGCATGCTGCCATAACACTCACTAACAGGAACCCCATGAAAATTAGCCAACGCGTCCTCCTCGCCTCCCTGCTCGGCCTGTCCCTGGCCGCCGGCGCCGCCACGCTGCTGAAAACCGACCCGGCCAAAAGCGGCGTCTCGGCCGTGTTCAAGCAGATGAACGTGCCGGTCGAAGCGAAGTTCAAGAAATTCAACATCGCCATCGACTACAACCCGGCCACGCCGGACGCGGCCAAGGCGACGGTCGACATCGACACCGCCAGCCTCGACTTGGGCGAAGCGGACATGAACAAGGAAGTGGCCAAGAAGGAGTGGTTCAATTCTGCCCAGTTCCCCAGGGCCAGCTTCGTCTCGAGCGGCATCAAACCGGCCGGCGCGGGCAAGCTGAACGTCACCGGCAAGCTGAGCATCAAGGGCAAGACGGCCGACGTCACCTTCCCGCTGACGGTCAAA
Organism: Janthinobacterium sp. CG_23.3; assembly: GCF_046115965.1. NCBI lineage: Bacteria > Pseudomonadati > Pseudomonadota > Betaproteobacteria > Burkholderiales > Oxalobacteraceae > Janthinobacterium > Janthinobacterium sp. CG_23.3. Next base: position 1,274 of record NZ_JBJXIB010000161.1, read on the forward strand.
ACCGAAGCCGGCAAGCAAGTGTTTGAAGGCGCATTGCCGATCAAGCGCCTCGCCTTCAACATCGGCGAAGGCGAATGGAAAGACACCGGCATGGTTGCCGACGAAGTGACCATCAAGTTCCACGTTACCGCAGCACCTTGATTATCTAACCGCCCCCCACAAAGGACCCGCATGAAACTTCAGCACTTGGTCGTAGCACTGCTGGCCGCCGGCGCCACCTCGGCCTTCGCCGCCGACACCTACAACATCGATCCGACCCACACCTACCCGAGCTTCGAGGCCGACCACATGGGCCTGTCGGTCTGGCGCGGCAAGTTCGGCAAGACCAAGGGCACGGTCACGCTGGACCGCGCCGCCAAGAACGGTGGCGCGCTCGACATCACCATCGACGCCGCCTCGATCGATTTCGGCTTCGACAAAATGACCAGCCACGCCAAATCGCCCGACATGTTCAACGTCGAGAAATACCCCGACGTCAGCTACAAGAGCACCGCGCTCAAGTTTAACGGCGACAAGCTGGTGTCGGTCGACGGCGAGCTGACCATGCTGGGCGTGACCAAGCCGGTGACGCTGAGCGTCAACAAGTTCCGCTGCATCATGCATCCGCGCCTGAAGCGCGAAGTGTGCGGCGCCGACGCCTCGGCCGAGTTCAAGCGTACCGACTTCGGCCTGAACTACGGAACGCCGGCATTCGCGCCGGAAGTCAAGCTGGCGATCCAAGTCGAGGCCATCAAGGCCGACTAAGACCGCGTTACAGCCGGTATTTTGCAGCCCCTTTTTCCGCCGAAGCGGTGGAAAAAGGGGCTGTTTGCGTTATAAGATAGCCGCGCCGGAACCCGTTCTGCGCTATATCAATGCTAAGGTTCGCCAAATGTTCGATGCCGCACTGACGCGACGCCCGGCCATCCCTAGAATTTGCTCACCGGCGGGCCTTCTGCCGGTTGAACCCATCAATCGCCCGGGAGGAACAGTATGAACTTCATCATTTGGATTGTAATTGGCGGCATTCTCGGCTGGCTGGCCAGCATGATTATGAAAACCGATGCCCAACAAGGCATATTTCTCAACATCGTGGTCGGCATCGTCGGCGCATTCCTGGGCGGCTGGTTGTTGTCGCCGCTGTTCGGCGCCGGCACCATTAACGCCGACGACTTCAGCCTGGTGTCCTTGTTCGTGTCGCTGCTGGGCGCCATCGTCCTGCTGGCGATCGTCAATCTGTTCAAGCGCGGCAAGGTACGCTAGTCTCAGCCAGACGGAGTCGGCCTGCCTGGAAAAGCAGGCGAGGCCAATGCCGGGGTCGGATCCTAGGGTCCGGCCCCGTGTTTTTTGTACGTTTTTTTTCGCTCTTTTTTTATTGACTATTGCGAGAACGGCAAGGATACTCTAGGTCGCCCGCTGATCACACCACTGGGCGCAACCCTCTTATCCGCCCCTCATATTCATAAGATAAAAACTCGAATGAAAAAGACACTCATTACGCTTGCCATCCTGAGCAACGCCGCCTATGCCGACGAAGGCATGTGGATGCCGCAACAGCTGCCACAAGTAGCCAAGCAATTGAAAGCGGCCGGCCTGAAGCTGGACCCGGCCGCGCTGACCAAATTGACCGAATTCCCGATGGGCGCGATCGTCAGCCTGGGCGGCTGCTCGGCCTCGTTTGTCTCGCCGCAAGGCCTGGTCGCCACCAACCACCACTGCGTCTACGACAGCGTGGCGCACAATTCGACCAAGGACAACGACTTGCTGGCCAACGGTTTCCTGGCCAAGACGCTTGCCGACGAAGTGCCGGCGCGCCCGGGCAGCCGGATTTTCGTTACCAAGGACGTCAGCAACGTCAGCGACAAGGTCATTACCGCCGACGTCGCCAAACTGACCGGCAAGCAGCGCAGCGACGCCATTGAAAAGCACCAGAAGAGCATTGTCGCCGAGTGTGAAAAAGACGAGGGCCACCGCTGCACCGTGTCGGCCTACTACGGCGGCCTGGAGTTCTACCTGATCAAGCAATTGGAAATTCGCGACGTGCGCCTGGTGCACGCGCCACCGGCCGGCGTGGGCAAGTTCGGCGGCGACACCGACAACTGGATGTGGCCGCGCCACACCGGCGACTACGGCTTCTACCGCGCCTACGTCAGCAAGGACGGCAAGGCCGCCGACTTCAGCAAGGACAACGTGCCCTACCTGCCGAAGCTGTCGCTGAAGCTGGCCAAGGAAGGCGTCAAGGAAGGCGACTTCGTGATGGCGCTGGGCTATCCGGGCCGCACCAACCGCCACCGCCTGCCGTCGGAAGTGGCGTACACCTTCGACTGGGCCTACCCGGCCTTCGTCAAGACGTCCGGCGAAAACCTGGCGATCATCGCGCGCGAAACCAAGGACAACGCCGACAGCGCGCTGAAGTACGCGGCCCAGGTCGCCAACATCAACAATTACTACAAGAACCGCCAGGGCATGCTCGATTCCTACGCCGGCAGCGACTTCCTGGCGCGCAAGACCAAGGAACACGAGGAGCTGAAAGCCTGGGTCAACGCCACGCCGGCGCGCAAGAAGGAATTCGCCGCCGACATCGAGCAGATCGAGAAGCTGATCGCCGAGCGCGACGCCGACAACAAGCGCGACTTCGTGCTCAACTACGCGCAGCCGAAACTGCTCGGCACGGCGCGCATGATGTACCGCCTGGCCAATGAATCGACCAAGCCGGACGCCGAACGCAAAGCCGGCTACCAGGTGCGCGATTTGCCGCGCCTGAAAGCCAGCGTCGCCGCCGTCGAGCGCAGCTACGACGAAAAAGTCGACAAGGCCCTGGTCATGCACAGCCTGGGCAAATACGCGGCGCTGCCCGCCGGCCAGCGCCGCGCGCACTTCGACGCCGCCATCGGCGTCAAGGACGGCATGACGCCGGCCGAACTGAGCGCCGCCGTCGACGCCTTGTACGCCGGCAGCAAGCTGGGCGACAAGGAAGAGCGCGCGGCATGGCTGGAACGCAAGCCGGAAGACTTCAAGGCCAGCAAGGACCGCTTCATCCAGGCCGCCGTGGCGATGTACGACGCGGGCCTGAAACTGGAAGCGGAAGACGAAGAACTGGGCGGCAACATCCAGCAAGCCTACGCCAACTACATGAAAGCGAAAATCGCCTACATGAAGAGCAAGGGCCAAGCCGTCTACCCCGACGCCAACAGCACGCTGCGCGTGACGTTCGGGCGTATCGCCGCGCGCGAACGCGGCGCCGACGGCACCAGCTGGAACGCCTTCACCACCGTCAACGGCATCACCGCGAAAGCCACCGGCACCGGCGAGTTCAACGCCCCGGCGGCGCAATTGGCGGCGATCAAGGCCAAGGACTTCGGCAAGTACAGCGACGCCAAGCTGAAAACCGTGCCGGTCGACTACCTGGCGACGCTGGACATTACCGGCGGCAACTCCGGTTCGGCCGCGCTGAACGCCAAGGGCGAGTTCATCGGCCTGGCCTTCGACGGCACGCTCGATTCGATCATCTCGGATTGGGACTACAACAAGGTCAACACCCGCTCGATCCAGGTCGACCTGCGCTACATGTTGTGGAACATGAAGCACATCGACAAGGCCGATAATTTGCTCAAGGAAATGGGCGCCGAGTAATCCGGTTCGCTTAGGCGGTATCGTCGTTGACTGCATTCAAACCAAGGGCCTAACCCTGGGGTCGGACCTGAAGGTCCGACCTTTTCGCCTTGGCGCCGGCTCGTTGACTTTGCTTGCGGTTCAGCGTTGCCGGCCCGCTAACTGGGCGGCACTCCCCCTCCCTGTACGCCGGCGCGGCCCAGGCGAACGCCATGTCGACGGCGAGCAGCGCCAGCACCAGCAACACCACCAACAAGATCCTGCCAAACAAGTCCACGATCTGGGCTTTTTTCATTGTGTCCCCCCTGTATTTTCGCCACACGCCAGTCATAGCACGGGCCGCCCGCCGGGCCCATGAAGCGCGTCAAGGTCGATGCTACAATTGCCTCCTCGACGGCCCCTTATCCAGCGCGCCGTCCTAGCACTCTCACCCCAGACAGCTATGCACGCAGACATCCGCACGACCTACGAACTCGGTAACAAGAACCAGACCACGACCTGGCTGGAATGCATCAATTTTTACAAGGAGCTGGCGACCCGCTTTCCGCAGGTGCTGCGCTTCGAGCAGATCGGCGTGTCCGACTCGGGCGTGCCGATCCACGCCGGCGTGGTCAGCGCCGACGGCGTGTTCCAGCGCGAGCAGATCAAGCGCGAAGGCCGCCCTGTTTTTTTCAACAACAACGGCATCCACCCGGGCGAGCCGGAGGGCGTCGACGCCTGCATGGCGCTGGTGCGCGACCTGTGCGTCGAGCCGGCGCGCCTGGCTGCGCTGGGCCGCACGGTGCTGCTGTTTATCCCGATCTACAACGTCGACGGCTGCCTGAACCGCGCCGACACCTCGCGCGTGAACCAGGACGGCCCGGAGCAGTTCGGCTTCCGCGGCAACAGCCGCCACCTTGACCTGAACCGCGACTTTGTCAAGTGCGACAGTCTGAACGCGAAGGTGTTCAACCAGCTCATCGCCAGCTGGGACCCGGACGTGATGGTCGACACCCACACCTCCAACGGCGCCGACTACCCGTACACGATGACCTTGATCCACACCCAGGCCGACAAGCTGGGCGGCGCGCTGGGCGATTTCCTGCGCCACACCATGCTGCCGCACATCTTTAGCCAGATGGAGCGCAGCGGCTGGCCGACCTGCCCCTACGTCAACCCGGTCAAGGACAGCCCGGACCATGGCATCGCCGAATTCCTGGAAACGCCGCGCTTTTCGACTGGCTTCGCGGCGCTGCACCATGTGATCGGCTTCATGCCGGAAACCCACATGCTGAAGCCCTTCGCCGACCGCTACGCGTCGATGCGCGCGCTGGTCGAGGTGACGCTGGCCTTCACGGTGGCGCACGGCGCGCAGATCGGCCGCCTGCGCGGCGACGCGCGCGCGCAGGCGGCGCAACGCAGCGACTGGCCGGTCAGCTGGAAAATGGACGAGGGCAATCCCTCGACCTTCCTGTTCAAGGGCTACGCCGCCAAGTACGCGCCCAGCGTGCTGGGCAACTACACCCGCCTGTCCTACGACCGCAGCGAACCGTGGGAACGGCCGATCGCCTACTACAACAACTTCGTCGCCGACGTCGTGGTGCGCGCGCCCAGCGCCTACGTGGTGCCGCAGGCCTGGCGCCAGGTGATCGAACGGCTGCAATGGAACGGCGTCGAGATGAGCCGCATAGAGGCGGCCACGACGGTGGAGGCGCGGTATTACCACATCCAATCGGTCACGTCGCGCGCGCAAGCCTACGAAGGCCATATGTTCCACGACGATATGCTGCTGGAAACCCGCCACGCCAGCGTGCAACTGCGCCCGGGCGACTACTACATTCCGCTGCGCCAGCCGAACGCCCGCTACGCCGTTGAAACGCTGGAGCCGCAAGCCCACGACAGCTTCTTCCGCTGGGGCTTCTTCAACAGCGTGCTGGAGAAAAAGGAAGCGTTTTCCGACTACGTGTTCGAGGATTTGGCGGCCGAGCTGCTGCGCGACGAGCCGGCGCTGGCGGCCAGCTTCGCCCAGTGGAAAGTCGACCACCCGGAACTGCTGGCCGACCAGGACAAGGTGCTGCATTTCATCTTCGAGCATTGCCAGCGCTTCGCCGAGCCGGAATGGCGCCGCTACCCGGTGTTGTCCATCGTCTGACAGGCCGGCCACCACGCGCCAGCCGCGGCCGACCGGCCGCGGCGCGTCTTTTCCCGGCCGCGGCGATCCCGCGCCCGCCATCAAGGTATACCGTTATGCATTACGCCCTCCATCCGCGCACGTTTTTGTATAGCCACTATTTCCACCTCGGGCTGCGCTTCGGCGTCGGCCTGATCGCCATCACCCTCGTCACGCTGCAACTGAGCGACAGCGCCACCGCGATGGCGGTGTGCATAGGCGCGCTGTGCACGGCGCTGATGGACATGCCCAGCCCGCTGGGCCACAAACTCAACGAAATGACGGCCTCGATCCTGCTGTGCAGTGTCGTGACCCTGCTGGTCAGCCTGAGCGGGCCGATCCCCTGGCTGCTGCTGACGATGCTGGTGCTGATCAGCTTCCTGGCCAGCATGATGGTGGTCTACGGTAAAAAATCGCTGCCGCTGCAACTGGCCGCGCTATTCATCATGACCATGTCGATGGAGCACGTCATCACGCCGCGCCAGTCCTTCATCAACGCCGGGCTGTTCCTGCTCGGCGGCCTGGTCTACCTGGCGTACGCGATGGCGGTGTCGTGGTTCCTGCGCCACCGCATCAAGCAGCAGGTGCTGGCCGAGGCGCTGTTCGAGCTGGCCGCCTACCTCGACGTCAAGGCCGACTTCTACGACACCCGCTACAACCTGGCCGAGCAGTTCAACAAGCTGGTACGCCAGCAGAGCGTGCTGGCCGACCGCCAGCAAGCCTCGCGCGACCTGATCCTGCGCAGCCACCAGAACCGCAAGGACGCCATCGTCGTGCAGGTGCACGTGTGCATGCTCGACCTGTATGAAATGGTGCTCTCGACCCACACCGACTACGCCGAGTTGCGCGCCCACCTGGCCGATTTCGAGGTGCTGGTGGCGCTGCGCAACCTGGCCTTCAAGGCCGCCCGCGACATCGAGGCGGTGGCCTATGCGCTCACCCGCAAGCGCGCCTCGTACGCGGGCGTCGACTACGCGCCGGAGTGGCAGATAATCGAATCGCAATTGCAAGAGCTGCAGCGCCGCGGCGCCGCCGGCGAGGCGACCCGCGACGCGCTGGCGGTGCTGCGCGCGCAGCGCAACAAAATCCGCGCGATCCTGGCCAAGATCGGCGAGCTGCACCTGGCCAGCCAAAAGGTCTACGCCGACACGCCGTTCTGGAGCGGCGCCGACATGGCGCCCTTCCTGTCGCAGCAAAAATACGAGCTGTCCATGCTGCTGGCCAACCTGCGCCTGGACTCGCCGGTGTTCCGCTTCGCGCTGCGCGTGGCGATGGCGATCTCGGCCGGCCTGCTGGTCGGCGCCGCGCTGCCCTACGCCGCCCACAGCTACTGGATCGTGCTGACCATCATTATCATCCTGCGCCCGACCTTCAGTATGACCAAACAGCGCCGCGGCGACCGCATCATCGGCACCATCGTCGGCTGCGTGCTGACGGCGATCGTCATCACATGGTTCGACACCCCGGTGGTGATCCTGGCGGTCCTGTTCCTGGCGACGGTGGCCACGCCGACCTTCATCTACCTGCGCTACCGCTACGCCGCCATCGCCGTCAGCATCATGATCCTGCTGCAAATGCACTTGGTGGCGCCGAGCAACACCAACCTGATCACCGAGCGCCTGGTCGACACCTTCATCGGCGCGGCGGTCGCGACCGTCTTCAGCTTCGTGCTGGCCAGCTGGGAATACCAAAGCCTGCCGCGCCTGATCCGCCAGGTGCTCGACGCCAACCTGCGCTATATGGAGGCGAGCTTCGCGCTGCTGCAAGGCAAGGGCAGCAACGACTTCCCCTACCGTATCGAACGCAAACGCCTGATGGACAGCCTGGCGGCGCTCAGTTCGGCGCTGGTGCGCATGCTCGACGAGCCGGCCGGCAAGCGCCGCTCGGTGGAGGACATCAACCTGTTCATCGTGCAAAACTACTTGCTGGTGGCCCACGTGGCGGCGCTGCGCTCGATTCTGTTGCGCCACGCCAAGGCCTTGCCGCGGGAAGCCGTCAACGCCATGCTGGCGCGCAGCCACGGCGCGGTTTGCCGGACGCTATCGTCCGCCTTGGCGGCCCCGACCGCGCCGACGGCAGCGCCGGCGCCTGCCCCTGCCGCGCCGGGAAGCTCGCCGCTGGCGCGGGCCGACGACGCCGGCTGGTCCGGCTGGCCGCTGGTGCAGCGTCGCATCCGCCTGCTGCAGGCGGACGCTGATAAAATCATCGTGCACAGCGCCGCCATTGTCCAAGCGGCGTAGCGGGGCCGGCTGCGGCTGCCATGCGGCAATTGGCGGGCGGCACTATAATGAAAGCCCGAGTCACACCCGCGGCCGCCAACCGAACCCCTCCGCCTATCCCACTTATGAGCACAACACAGCAACATCCCATGAGCGGCCGCGACCTGCTCGCCGCCCTGGTTGTCGTGCTGATCTGGGGTACCAATTTTGTCGCGATGAAAATCGCGCTGCGCGACCTGACGCCGTTGCAACTGGGCGCCGGTCGCTATCTGTTCGCCATCCTGCCGCTGGTGCTGCTGGTCAAACCGCCCAAGCTGCACTGGAAATGGGTCGTCATGTACGGGCTGTTCCAGGGGGTCGGCCAGTTCGGCCTGCTCTTCATCTCGCTGCAGATGGGCATGACGGCCGCGCTGGCGTCGGTGGTGCTGCAAACCCAGGTGTTCTTCACCGCGCTGTTCGGCTTCCTGACGCTGGGCGAGCGGGTCGGGCGCCCGCTGCAAATCGGCCTGGCGCTGGCGGCGCTGGGACTGGCCTGTTTCGGCATGAACTACTTGGGAGCGCAGGCCGGCGCCGGCGCCAGCGCGGGCGGCTTCGCGCTGTGCCTGGCGGCGGCTGCCATGTGGGCGGCGTCCAACATCGTGGTGCGGCGGGCCCAGCGCGCCACGCCGCAATTCGACGTGATCGCCTTCATGGTCTGGAGCAGCCTGCTGCCGATTGTTCCCTTCATCCTGCTGTCGCTGGCGTTCGACGCGCCGGAGACGCGCTGGCGTTGGCTGGCGGCGCCTTGGAGCACCTGGGCCTCGCTGGCCTACCTGGGCTGGATGGCGACCATCCTCGGCTACGCGCTGTGGACCGGCCTGCTCAAACGCCACGCCGTCAACCGCGTCGCACCGTTCAGCCTGGGCGTGCCGCTGGTCGGCATCAGCGCCGGCATGCTGGTGCTGGGCGACGTCATCAGCGGTTGGCAGTGGGCCGGTATCGCGATGGTGGTGGCGGCGCTGGTCTGCGTGCTGCTGGGCGGGCGCCTGATGGAAAAATCCGCGTAAAGTTAGCGGGCCGCAAACGCTGAAAATCAACCCAAAGCACCCCCCCTGTGCCAGACCTTAAGGCGGTTCAGCTGGGTGGCCGGCGCGGCGATTACGCGCAGCGCGCCGTTGGCGGCGTCGCGCACCACCGCGCAGGCGGTACGGGCGCAACACGCCTGCCATGCCCGGCGGGGTGCGCCTTAGGCCGCGGGCTGGTTCAGGCGCGAGTTGCGGATACCGTACAGGAAGTACGTCAACACCGCCACCGTCATCCAGATGAAGAACACCAGGAAGGTGGTGCGCGACAGGTCGCGCATGATGTACAGGCAGGCGAAAATGCTCAGGCCCGGCACCACGTAGGGGCCGAACGGTACGCGGAAGCCCTTGACGCCCTTGCAGTTTTCCTTGCGGCGCAGCACCGGCACGGCCAGCGAGACGACGATGAACGCGGTTAGGGTGCCCATGCTGACCATGTCCCACAGGTAGGTGGCGTCGACGCAGCCGGCCACCAGCCCGACCACGCAGCAGACGATGACGGTGTTGCTGACCGGCGCCTGGGTGCGCGGATGGACCTTCTGGAACGATTTCGGAATCAGGCCGTCGCGGCTGATGGCGAACAAAATCCGCGTCTGGCCGTAGATCGTCACCAACGTCACGCTGAACACCGAAATCACCGCGCCGGCCGACAACACCAGCGCCGGCCAAGCCTGGCCGGTGACGTTTTGCAGGATCACCGACAGGCCCGCCTCCTGGCCCTCGAACTTGGCGGCCGGCTGCGCGCCCAGCGCCGCCACCGCCACCAGCAGGTAGAACACGGTGACGATGACCAGCGCCGCCAGGATGCCAATCGGCACGTTGCGCTGCGGGTTTTTGACCTCGTCGCCGGCCGTGGCCACCGTGTCGAGCCCGATGAAGGAGAAGAACACCGTGCCGGCGGCGGCGGTCACGCCGGTCATGCCGGCGAAGCCCTTGCTATTGTCGGTGTTGAAGAACGGGAAGAAGTTGGCCGAGTCGAAACCGGAGAAGGCGATTACCAGGAAGAACACCAGGATCGCCAGCTTGATGACGACCATGACGGCGTTGGTGGTGGCCGACTCGCGCGTGCCGCGCAGCAGCAGCAGGCCGCACATGATGACCAGCAGTACCGGCGGCAGGTTGATGTGGCCGGGCCGGAATTCGACGCCGTGCGCGCCGGGCACGATCATCGGCGAGCGCAGCATCTCCGGTATTTGCCAACCGACCGCGTTGCCGAGGAAGTTGTTCAGGTACGAGGACCAGCCGATGGCCGTGGCGCTGGCCGCCAGGCCGTATTCGAGCAGCAGGCAGCCGGCCATCACGAAGGCGAGGAATTCGCCGACGGTGGCGTAGGCAAACGAATAGGACGAGCCCGACGCGGGGATGCGGAACGACAGTTCGGCGTAGCACAGCGCCGTCAGGCCGGCGGTCACGGCCGCCATCAGGAACGACAGGATTACCGACGGGCCGGCCTTCGGAACCGCCTCGACCATGGTGAAAAAGATGCCGGTGCCGATGGTCGCGCCGACGCCGATCATGGTCAGCGAAAACAGGCCGACGGTGCGCGCCAGTGCGCCGCTGTTGAGCCCATGCCCATGGTGCCCAGCCGGGTTGATCGGCTTGGTGCGGGTCAGTTTCTGACCCAGAGTTTGATTCATGGGAAATCCTTTAAAACGATATTGAATAGCGCCGGCTGCGGGCGTAGGCGACGCACGGGCTCGATGACAGCGCAAAAGCGCCGTTTTCAAAAAAAGAGCGATTATAGGGCTTCGGACCGCTTATTCACGCAGAACTTTGTTGGGCGGGGAGCGTAAGAGTGACGCGGGCAATACGGTTTCGTAGATACTATGAATGAAGGCGGGTCGGCAAAAGACGCAAATTAATCCTAAAGTGAAGGTTCGAAGAATCAACTTAGGAGAAAATCATGCA
>NZ_JBJXIB010000162.1:0-11846 GCF_046115965.1 Janthinobacterium sp. CG_23.3
GCGGGGCGGTTTTGGTGGCATGCACGCATGATGCGTTATCCACGATTCGTTTACAACAACTTTCTACGCTGTACGCTCAGGCTGAATAGTCACGAAAAATTCTTAACTTGGGTGGATTGGCTTACAACCCCGGGGCCGGTTATTGGTGCATCACCATCGTTAATCCTAATCAACCGTTCCGGACCCGGTCCGACCGCAATAATCACTCGATTGCAGTAAGTTTCTATGGATTCTCCGTTGAACTTATAGTCGATCTTAAATTCTTCCGGCTTTTCGATCGATCCAGAAAGTAGCGATATTTTTTCAGCCTCGCCGTCAAGCATCAAGCATCCGTTCCGGTTAAACTGTTCCTCTATCAAACTTGAAAATTCATGCGCCTTCATGAAGTTTACACCATGGGAAGATGAGGAAGCTGATCCATGCGCCGATACCGCCGGCCTCGATAAATTCGCTGCCAGCAAGTTCGATGGCTGTCCCATCGCATGGTTAGCTGGCAGCTTCGCCCATAAATGCGGTAGCCCGACGGCATTAACCTCGTCGTGCTGGTTCCCCTCTGCGGTGCAAAGCGTGGCGAGATATGCGGCGGCGGATATGCCTCTGCCGATAATCAGTGTGCGCATCGTGATGACTCCTGCTTTTATTAAGCGGCGATTTCAATTGGCCAACCGGCATACTGGAATCCCAGTTGTGATAACAGCGATCAAGAATGGATTGACGTAAAGGTGGCGATATGTCGCCACCCCTACCAGTTTCCTTCGACTGAAATGGCGAGTTCAATCCGCCTTCATCGTCCCCAAATTCCAATTCCACGTGCCAGTGCCTTTTTTTGTCGAATCCGCATTCTGCTGCGAAAACGTCGCAGTAATTTTGGTAAAATTAATCGAAAACGAGTCGTTCGGAATGCCGCCTCCCCCACCACAGCTCATTTGTGAAATCATGGCATTTTCCATTATGTAGGTCATGAAATTCATATACACGCCATTCTCGACACGGCCGATATTGAGCGTAGCCGGCCCGATTTTTGCACCTTGGGTACACGCCTTGAACAGTTCAGTCGTCGACAGGTCCGAAGACTTCGAAAACGACATTTCCGACAGAACTGGACGGCCCATCGTCCGCTCTGTGTTACCCGCATCGCTGCCCATCGGCAGATAGGCGTTATGGGAAAACGAACTGACGATGATCATGTCGGGAAAACCGTCGATAGTGCAGTTACCTTTGTACTTATCGCCCAGGTTTAAAATGAGAACGTCTGACATTTTGTGCTCCGTATAGTGAGCGCGGCTGGCATGGAAGACAGCGTCGCGCTATTTGAAAATGGGATGCGCGGGACGTTTCCCGCCACGCGAATTACGCTGCAACAGCCGCCGGCAGCTCTGCCACCAGGCGAATCGACGTCGTCAATTCCTCCATCTGGAAGTGCGGGCGCAGGAAAACCGTCGCCGAATACGCGCCCGGCTTGCCTGGCACGTCGGTGACATCGACCCGCCCTTCCGACAGCGGGAAGCGGGCCTTCTCTCCTTGGGATGCGTTGGCGCTCAACAGCACGTAGTCACTCAGCCAGTTGTTGAGGAACATCTCAACACTTTGGCGGCTCTGGAAGCTGCCGATCTTGTCGCGCATGATCACCTTGATGTAGTGAGCAAAGCGCGACGCGGCCAGCACGTACGGCAGGCGCGACGACAGCGCCGCGTTGGCGTTGGCCGCGTCCAGGTTGTACAACTTCGGTTTATTGACCGACTGGCCGCCAAAGAACGCCGCCACATCCGAACCCTTGGAATTGACCACGGCAATAAAGCCCAGATCGTTCAACTCCTTCTCGCGCCGGTCGGTGATGAACACCTCGGTCGGGCATTTGAGCGCGATGTCGCCCTCGTCCGTCTTGAAGGTGTGCGCCGTCATGCCGGTGATCTTGCCACCGCCTTCGACGCCGCGAATGGCCGTGGTCCAGCTATGCTTGGCGAAGGAATCGGTGATGCGCAGGCCCAGCTGATAGGCGGAATTAGCCCACAGGTATTTGCTGTGGTCCTTGCCGTTGACATCTTCCTCGAACGCGAACGAGTCCACCGGGATGGTCTTGGCGCCATACGGCAAACGGGCGGCATAGCGCGGCAGCACCAACGCCACGTAGCGCGAGTCTTCCGACTCGCGAAAACCGCGCCACGAGGTCAGTTCGGCGCTCTCGAAGATCTTCGACATATCGCGCGGTACGCCCAGCTCGGTGAACGAGTTCATATCAAACAGCGAAGGGGCGGCGGCGGCGATGAACGGCGCGTGCGCGGCGGCCGCCACTTTCGACAGGCGTTCGATCAAGGCCATGTCCTGCGGATGGCGGCCGAAGTAGTAATCGCCGATGAACAACGAATACGGGTGCCCGCCAAAGGTGCCGTACTCTTCCTCGTAAATTTTCTTGAACAGCGCGCTCATGTCGTGATCGACGGCGCCTTCGAGGTCTTTCAACAGCTCTTTCTTGGACACGTTCAGCAAGCGCAGTTTCAGCTTGGTGCTCGTTTCTGTGCCGAACACCATGTCGCGCAGGCCGCGCCACGATGCTTCCAGCGTCTGGAAACGTTCATCGTGCATGATGGCGTTGACCTGGTCGCTCAGGATCTTGTCGATCTGGGCAACGCGTTCATTGATCATCGTCACGATGCCCTTGTCCGGCGCCGCCTTCATGCCCTCGTCAAGCACCTGGGTGGCAAACTGCCCCAAGAGTTTGCGCGCATACACGTTCTGCGAAGGGTCGACCGCCATTTTGCCTTCCTGGACGATACGATCCAACAGGCTCATTTCCACTACGGCGGCATTGCCGGCGCCGCTTTCAACCGTTTGAGTGCTGGCCATAATTGAACTCTCTTCAAATGTTGGAATACATCAAGGCGCGATCAGGACGCGACCGCTTCGGCACTGTCGGCCGTCGCCTCAGAGGCTGGCTCGGCGGCATCGTCGGTGCGCAGGGTTTTCAGCTCTTCGGTGTTCTGCACGATGTTTTCGAGCAGCGAATCGAGTTCGTCATTGCCGTCGAGCTTGCCGAGCAGGTCGCGCAGTTGCTGGCGCACTTCGAGCAGCTTGGCCAGCCGCGGCACTTGATTGACGATGGCCTCTGGATGGAAGTGGTCGAACTCGGTGAAGTTCAATTCAATCTTCAGGCTGCCCTCGCCCTTGTAGGTGTCGGGCACCGACAGGTCCAGGCGCGGCGCGATCTTGGCCATGACTTCGTTAAAGTTGTCGCGGTCGATTTCCACCAGGCGGCGCGCCTTCAGTTTAGGCGGCGCCACCAACGGCTGGCCGGACAAGTCGGCCAGCAGGCCGACCACCAACGGCAGTTCCTTCTTCTCGACGGCGCCGCCGATTTCCACGTCGTAGGTAATCTGTACGCGCGGCGGACGATTGCGTCCCACCCATTTTTGCAAGCTCTCTGACATCACACCCTCACTCGTTGTTAGACTTGTGGAACAGACGATCGAGCAGGCCGACCAGAACGCTTTTACGGGCCTGACAACACCGTCAACTTGTTTTTGTAAATCGGGTAGTTCGGAATTGATGGTAGGAGTTCGCCGCCGCGTAACACAAGTAACAACCTTGGTCTCGCTTCTACAACAGTGACGTCGACACGATGACGAGGCCGTGATAGGATGCAATATTGTCATTTGACTACTACCAACTTCCGATACCATGCTCCGTCGCCTTTCCCCGGTTGGCACCGCCAGCCAGGTTGGTAACGCGTTCCGTGCCAAAGCGCGGTTCCGCCTCGGCGCGTGGCTGGTCGACCCTTCATCCAATTCCATCGAAAGCGCCATCGGAACGCGCCAAATGGAGCCGCGCACAATGGATGTGCTGGTGGCACTGTGCCGCGCCAACGGCGAGACGGTCAGCACGGAGCAACTGTTGGAGCAATGCTGGGGCAGCACGATTCATGGCGACAGTCCCGTCCACAAAAACATAGCCCAGCTGCGCCGCCTATTGGGCGACGACGCGGCCGCGCCAATCTTCATCGAAACCATCCGCAAACGCGGCTACCGCACTGTTGCGGAGCTCGATTTCACCGTGGACGATATCCACCGCGTTTCACATTGGGATGGTGGCTCGCCGTTCCGTGGCTTGCTGCCGTTCGACGAGGCCCATGCACCCGTGTTCTACGGCCGCGACGAGGCAACGCGCAAACTGGCGATTGCGGCGCAGGCCCAGATCGACAGTGGCCTCGCCCTGCTACTGCTGCTGGGTCCTAGCGGTTCAGGCAAAACCTCACTGGTGCAGGCGGGCCTGTTCCCGGCGTTCTCGCGCGCGCAGGCCGGCGCCGCGCTGCTGGCCACGACAACGTTCGACGTCGCCGACCAAGGCGAACAAACGCTATTTACCGCGCTGGCCGGCGCGATGCTGGACTTGCAATGGGACGAGGCATGCGCCTTTCCAGATGAAAACGCGGTTGCGCTCGGCAAACGCCTGGAACACGATTGCGCCAGCGTCGGCGAACAACTTCACGCCACGCTGGCGCCGCAGCGCCCTGGTATGCGCTTCGGCATTTTCATCGACCGCTTTGAGGCGCTCTTCAACGCCAGCCGCGTCGGCGAGCAGGAGCGTATCGCGTTTCTGGCAACGCTGGCCCATCTGGCGCGCAGCAGCGCCTGCCTGATCGTGCTCGCCTGCCGCAACGATTTTTACCCGAGCATTGCCAAACTTCCGCTGCTCATCGAGGTGAAGGCGCATGCCGGCCACGTCGATCTTGCGCCGCCCAGTTTCAGCGATATCGCGCAGATGATCCGCAAGCCGGCGGCGGCGGCGCAGCTGAGCTTTGGCGTCGATCCCGTTACGCACGCCAACCTTGACGATATATTGTGCGAGAGCGCCACCGCCAGTCCGGACGCCCTGCCCTTGCTGCAATACTGTTTGCACGAGCTGTACCGCTTGCGCACGCCCGAGGGCGAGCTGAGCTTCGACGCCTTTTATGAGCTGGGCGATCTTGAAGGCGCCATCGGCCGGCGCGCGGAACAGCTTGTCGTCGGCCTGACGGAGGGGCAACGCGCCGAACTGCCCCACATCATGTCGCTGGTGACGGTGCTATCGATCGACAAGGAACAGATAAGCAGCCAGCGCGCGCTGTGGTCCGCGCTGCGCAGCGAAGCGGCGCGCCAGACGGTGGCGGCGCTGGTCGAAGCGCGCCTGTTTGTCAGTGACCTGGCCGGTGGTACGCAGGTGTTCGGCATTGCGCATGAGGCGATCCTGCGGCGTTGGCCACGGATGAAAGAATGGATAGCGGCGCACCGCGATGCCTTGCGCGCGCGCGGCAGATTGGCCCAGCAGGCGGCACGCTGGAGCGCGGATGGACGGCGTGTCGACCTGCTCATCCCGCGCGGCAAGTTGCTGGACGAGGCCAAAGCGCTGCGCGATGCCGCCTTGTGGTCGTTGGAGCCGGCCGAATCCGAGCTGATTCGCTTGTCCAACCGCCGGGCGCGCCAGTTCGCATGGGCGCGCCTGTCCGCGCTAGCGATGATCATCGTGCTTGCCGTGCTCAATTCCGCGCTCGCCCTCAGCGCGCTGTCGGCCAGGCGCGCAGCCGAAGCACGCCGTACCGAGGTCGAAGGCCTGGCCGACTACATGCTGGGCGACTTTGCCGACAAGCTGCGCCCCCTGGGCAAGCTCGATTTACTGGAAGGCATCAGCGGCAAGGCGCTTGAATACCTACGCGGCTCGCAAACGGACGCACTCAGCCAAACCGGGTTGACGTTGCGCGCCAAGGCATTCCAAGTGATCGGCGAAGTCAGCCGATCGCGCGGCAACGCCGTTCAGGCCATTGATGCTTTGGACAAAGCCAGCGCCATTTTGAAGCGTCAACATACCTTGAATCCCAACGACATCCATGTACTCAACAATCTCGGTGTCAATGCCTACTGGGTTGGTCAGCTGCACAAGGATCACAACAACTTGCAGGCAGCTGCGCTGGCGTGGCAGCAATATCTGCAGTTTGCCAATCAGCTGCACGCGCTTGAGCCGGACAAGGTTGATTGGTGGATTGAACAGTCTTACGCCCACAACAATCTCGGCTCGCTCGCCATCGCGCGGGGAACGCCGGAGTTTGCCGCGCCCGAGTTTGCCGCGTCCATCGCATTGAAGGAAGGCGCGCTGAGCCGCACGCCCGAATCGAAAGTACTGATCGCTGAACTGGCAGACAGTTATTCCTGGCTGGGTTTAGCCAGGCAGTCCTTGGGTGAATTGAAGTCGGCAGAAAACTTGTATCAGAAGGAAATGGAACTCGTTTTGCGGCTGCGCGCTCAATTTCCCGACGAGTCGATGTGGGTTAAGCGGCAGGTCCAGGCACTCCAGCATCGTGCCACGATGGCGCTGGCGTTGGGTCACGACGACACCGCCTTGGCCGACCATACAGCGGCAAAAGCGCTCTTTCTGCGCATCGCCCGGGAGGACGAGAAGAACCACGCGTGGCAAGTCGAACTGGCAAATATCGAACAGGACATATTGCGCGTGAAAGCGCGCCGGGAGCCCCCGTCCGCCATTCTGCCCCGGCTCCGGCAGGTGCATTCGACGTTGGCGGCCTCGCTGAAACTCAATCCTCAAAACGTCCTGTGGGCGAGCAGCGAGGCAGTGGCCCGCTATCAGCTTGCGAAGGCCGTGCTAGCAAGCGGTAACGCCGCGCTGGCCAGGCGAGAGAGCGAATCGGCCACTGCGCAGCTCAAGACCTTGTACGCCAATAACCCGGCAAACTTCAAGGTACGGCTTTTGCTGGTCGAATCCCTGCTGGTCTACGCAACGATACTACGCTCGGAAAAAAACCAGGGACTATCGGCGAAAATTTGCCGGCATGCCTATGCCTTGATTGATCCTGGGACCAAAGCCACCATGGACTTTCAAATCCTCGACCCGTGGGGACGTGCGACCCTTTGCCTGCAGGAAGGTCATTCCAGCAACATCCCGTGGAAGCGATTGCATCAGATTGGCTATCGCGACTCCATTTATCGTCAACTGAACTTCCCCCAATAAGAAAGACTCTATGTCACGCAACCACCCTCGCCTTATATCTCAAATAGTCGTCCTTGTCTCTATCACCGGCTTGGACAGGAAAGCACAGGTCTCCTACACCTATACAGACCCCGAAACGGGTTTGCTGCACGTTGAGGCAACGGGATGTTCCCTCAACGCACATGCTCCCTACCATACCGTGTATGCCCTCGACTACGCGGCTACGCGCAATGGATGGTGCTTCAAGAAAAAGATCAAGCCTAGAAACGGCTCAAATACTATTCCTCATTATCGCGCGGATAACCGTTTGTTGATGGTTACTGAATATGACGAGCTAGACACCGAATATCATTTCTATCTCCTGTTCAGAAACAAGGTCACTGGTAAAAGCATCCATGACGATCCGCAGGAAGGCAACATTACCACGCCGAAGTAAGGACTAAGTCCAAAGCGCGTCGGCTGGACGGCCTTGCGCTGAACGCAGGGAGGAGTGCATGAACTTCTGCAAGATATTGAAGATTTCCAGCGCCAACTCCTCCTGCAGCATTATGCCGAGATCGCCATAACAGTCGCATTGCTGGAGAAAAACAATGTCTTCCGTGCCCGCATCAATCAGCCGTATCGACGCGCGCGCACGGCGCTGTTCCACCCTGACACTCACTTCGATGCGGTGATGCTGCGCCGGGTCGATGTCTTGCCCATTGCCAAAGCGCTGAAATAGTAGCAGGGCGAGTTCTTCCTCAAGTCCGCAGGTGAACTCGTTTGTGCCGTTGTTCGGGGTGAGCACTCGCAATGGCACCCACTGCGTTTTGTTGCACGGAACAGGCCGTTTTCTTTCACATGGCGTCAGCTCCGGCACATATGTTCCGGGCGGAATCACAATTTGGAAGCTGCCGCAATTGCTTGCTGTTGCGTAATATTGAGCGAGACGACCGCGCAGCCGGCCCATCTGCACCCTCACGACAGGATCGGTAGTCGTATCGTAATCACGCGCATCACGCCGAAATACCTCAATCCCCACCGCGTACTCGCTAATCGATTCTTCCATGCCACTCAGTTTCCTGATCATCAGGAACGACAACATGGCGCGCATACGTGGCGCCTTAACGAATACCGGGCTGCTCAGCACGCGCTCCACAGCCTGCCACCGCTCATCGCTTTCCATTGAGGTTGCGGCAATATTCGATGCAACAGAGATAGAGGCATTCATATTCGTCCCAATCATAAAAAGTGATTCAGTCGTTGCACCGTCGAGTGCCTGAATTCACTGTATCGAGCCGAACGATTTTTTACCTTTCGATTACCTTACGATTGCAAGCTATTGATTTAAATTAGTATTTCGGCACGTTGCAAGTCGATTCGCAGCCTCGTCCGCGCGTCAGCGCAGCGCCCCAAGCCGACCCGTGCAGCCCAATCCCGGCCACGCAGAGCGTCCATATCCGCGGCCAATGGGAGGGTGAGGTGATCAGCGGCGCCGGCAACCGCTCCCCGGTCGGCACGCTGCTCGAACGCGCGACCGGCTTCGTGGTGCTCGCCAAGCCACGCTGATCAACGACGCGCTGAAATGGACTGACCGGGCGTTGGGCGACAACGGTGGTTCCCTTTTCGATATCGGCCCTCGCAGACAATCGAGCAAGATTTTGGTAGCGCTAATTGTTTACGTTTCTTAAGATGACTAATCTTCATTCTCTTCGGATACATCGGCCATGCCCCCTCTCTCCACAAACAATAGTGTTCCGGCCGAAGCATCCGGCGTCGCGCGCTGGCGCGTAGCCGTCTCCGCGTAAAGCTTGTTCATGGCACACTATCGCGGCACGCAATCGCGCAAAATCCCCGCCGCTCTGGCCCTGCTCGGCGCGGCGCTACTGCTATTCCCCTTCCTCGCGTCCCAGTTCGGCAATTCATGGGTGCGCATTATGGACATGGCGCTGATATACATCATGCTGGCGCTGGGCCTGAATATCGTCGTCGGTTTCGCCGGTCTGCTCGACCTTGGCTATGTTGCCTTCTACGCGCTTGGCGCCTACCTGACGGCCTTGCTGGCGTCGCCGCAATTCTCGCTCGTGCTGGCGTCCGTCGTCGACACCTATCCGCTGGCCGGCAACGCGCTGCTGTGGATGTGCGGACCGGACGTGGCGGCAAACGGCGTGCATTTGCCGGTATGGTTGATCGTCCCTCTGAGCGCGGCGCTGGCCGGGTTCTTCGGCGCCTTGCTTGGCGCGCCGACATTGAAACTGCGCGGCGACTACCTGGCGGTCGTCACGCTCGGTTTCGGTGAAATCATCCGCCTCTTCATCATCAATCTGAATGCGCCGGTAAACATCACGGACGGCCCGAAAGGCATCGACATGATCGATCCGGTGCGCCTCTTCGACGTGTCGTTGGCGGGCAAGCCCGGTTCCGGGTCCATGCTCGATATCGGCGGATTCGCCATGCCCTCGGTGAACGCGTATTACTTCCTGTTCCTGTTCCTGTGCGCCGCGACTGTCTTCGTGTCGCTGCGTTTGCAACATTCCCGCCTCGGCCGCGCCTTCGTCGCCATACGCGAAGATGAAACGGCCGCCCAGGCGATGGGTATCAATACCCGTAACGTCAAGCTGCTGGCCTTCGCCCTGGGCGCGTCCTTCGGCGGCGTGGCGGGTTCCATGTTCGCCGCGTTCCAGGGTTATATATCGCCCGAATCGTTTTCGCTGAACGAGTCAATCACGGTGCTGTCGATGGTGGTACTGGGCGGCATGGGACATATTCCCGGCGTCGTGCTGGGCGGCGTGATTCTGGCCGCATTGCCCGAACTGTTGCGCCACGTGGTCGAGCCGATGCAGCGCCAGTTATTCGGACTAGTCTTGATCGAGGCGGAGATATTGCGCCAATTGTCATTGGGCCTGGCGATGGTATTGATCATGCTGACCCGGCCGGCCGGCTTGTGGCCCAGCCCCAGCCCCGAAGACGGGGGCTTGGGCGATGTCCGGGAAGCGCCGCTTGAAATGCCGGTGCGCGCGGGCTAGTATTTGCTCGTCCGGCCGCGCAATTGCGACGGTGCGATGCCGAACAGGGCGCGAAAGCTGGACGTGGCCGGCCAAAACGAAAACGACTTGAAAGCGGGCTTTTTCTTTACTGCGAATTCCTGGAGGCGAGGACTTGGCGCGGGAGGCAGTTAGGTACTGGGCCTTTGCAACGCATAAATATCCTCGCACGAGCAGCTTTCACCGCATCCGCAATTGGGGCCGCAGGTACATCGGTGCAGTCGGGAGAATGCCGGGCAGCCACACAAACAGCGCCCGGGCAGGCAAAAACGACATCGGCACTCGAAGGTGTCAGTTGTTGGTTTATATAAATTCGTGAATTTCATAGCAGCGATGTTGTTCGCATGGTGACAGTTTGATTTTTTGGCGCGCTGATGAAGCCTGCCGGAAAGGGCGCCGGTGCCGCGGATAACCGCATTGGCCGCGCACCGCCACTCAAATCGATTAAAAGGTGCGTGATGGGCACGAGCCTTACTCCCTGATTACTCGCTCACTGCTTATCCGGGTACCCGGCCTCGCTAAGCGCCACGAGGAAAGCGCTCTCGTCCAAGGCGCTATCGACGCGAACTTCACGCGCGGGAGGATCGGTTTCGACGCGGGCTTGCGGGTCGACGCTCAGCAATGCCTTGGTGACGATCTTGGCGCAGCCGCCACAGGTCATGTTTGGAAGGTAAAAACGGATCATCTTGATATCCTGGTTGGGTTAGGGTCCGACTACTATGGGGTTTGGCAGCGTGGTAAGGTCAACCACTTTCCAGCGAATTTTCTACTTTGACGTCAATAACGAACATGGCACTGTGTTCAGTGATCGTAGCGAGGCGGATGCTGCACCTGCAATGCATGTCGTACCCCGCGGAGACTGAGCGGGTGGATGATCATTCTCTGCGAATCGTCGCCTGGCTGAGCGCGATGGCGTTCGGCACGCCATGCAGGTCGCCCGACATCGGCACCACGTCGGCCGCCTCGGGCCAGCGGATTATCGGGGCACGATGAGCCGGGTCACGCCGCCTTGGAAGGCGAGCGCGCTGTCGATTCGAGCCAGTCGGCCTGGCGCAGGCATAAGATGGGACGGCGGGACCTTGTTTGAACTCAAACCAATGGTTTGAACGTTCTTGGCGATTGCCTGGCTCCACAGTGGTTTTCGCCAGAAATAGCAACGGGACCTATTTTGGCAGACGGTACTCGTGCTGGCGCACAGGGCGGATCGTTCAATCTGCATAGGGGCGGCCAATTACTGGCCGGTCCCCTGCCACACCACCCGGCATGCGGGTCCGCACCGGGCGGTTCGAGTAGTTGAGGTTATGAGAGGCGAGGCATGCCAAGGCGGTCAAAGTAGGCGATCGTCAACACATTGTTCAGCGCCATCCGACTGTTTCGCCACCAGCGCCGGCTGTTCGCCGCCACCAGTCGCGCCACCTTTTCCGACGCCCCAAGGGCCAGCAGTTCCCGGTACATCGTCGTGCCACGCTTCCAGTGCCTTAACTGGATTGTCCGCATCCGGTGGCGCATCCATTCGTCCAGCTCGCGCCAGAGCTTGGGGGTATGAGCCAATCCAGAGTAAGCTTTCCAGCCCAACACATAGCGGCGTAGCGGCTCGACCAGTTCGGTCATGCTGCGCCCGCAGGTACGGCGGGTCAACTGCCGTATCCGCTGCTTGAACGTCTCACGCGCCTTGACCGACACGGCGCGTTTCACCTCGCCTTTCGGGGCCGCCCACAGGCTGCAACCCGGAAACTTGCGGCCAAACGCGCCCGCCCCCCCTGTGCCAATATAACTTGAGACACCTACCCGATTAATTTAAAGTACAGCGGTAGGTTCCAACATGCACAACCGAAAGCATCAAATTAGCAG
>NZ_JBJXIB010000163.1:0-11802 GCF_046115965.1 Janthinobacterium sp. CG_23.3
GTGGGTGTTTGGTTTCTGTGGGTCTTAGTTCCTTGTTCTGTTGCTCGTGCCGCGGACCCAGTGCTAGCAGCGCCGTTAGGTGCGTGTTGTGCTTGCCGGCGCCGGCCAGCAGGCGCGCGACGCGCGCGTCGACGTCGGCGCGGTAGGCCCGCACCTGCGCCATGCCGGGCCGCGTCAGCAGGCCGCGCTGGGCGCGCGGGTGCTTGTCGCCGATGCCGTTGTAGTAGGAGTTGAACAGCACCCGGAAGGCCGGGTGGAACGGCGCGAAGTCCGGCTCCAGCGCCTCCAGGATGAAAGTCTCGAAGAACCAGGTGGTGTGCGCCAGGTGCCATTTGACGGGGCTGGCGTCGCTCATCGACTGGGCGCCGCAGTCTTCGTCCGTCAGCGGCTCGGCCAGCATCAGCGAGCGCCGCCGCACCGCCTGGTAGCGGACCTGCGCGGCGGGGCCGTGGCCCGATTCGTACCCGCGCTCGTGCCCGCGCTGGTGCCCGTGGCCGTGCTGCGATTCGTGGCTGTCCATGCTCAGTCGCGGATGACGCGCGCGTGGATGACGGCGAACCATTGCGCCGGGTCGGTCCAGATCCGCGTGGCGCCGTAGCCGGCCTGCTCAAGCAGGTCGACGAAGCCCTCGCGGGTGTATTTGTAGCTGTCTTCGGTGTGGATGCCTTCGCCGCGCGCGAAGCGCCGCGCGCCGCCCTGCCACTGCACCGTCAGCGCGCAGCGCGCCTCCAGGTGCATTTCGACGCGCCGCTGTTCGGCGTTGAAAAAGCCGCGGTGCTGCCACTGGCGCACGTCGAAGTCGGCGCCGATCAGGTGGTTCAGGTGGCGCAGCAGGTTCAGGTTGAAGGCCGCCGTCACGCCCAGCGCGTCGTCGTAGGCGGCGTCCAGGGTGGCGTCGTCCTTGACCAGGTCGACGCCGATCAGCAGCGCGCCGTCGTCGGCCGAATTGGCGCGCAGGCGGCGCAGGAAGGCGAGCGCCTGCCGCGGCGCGAAATTGCCGATCGACGAGCCGGGGTAAAAGAACAGGCGCTGTTGCGCGCGCACGCTGCCGGGCAGTTCCAGGGCGCTGGAGAAGTCCAGCCCCAGGCCGCACATGTCGATGTGCGGGAAGCGCTGCTGCAAACGCCCCAGCGATTCGCGCAGGAAGTCGTGGGAGATGTCGATGGCGACGTATTGGGCCGGGTGCAGCAGCGGGAACAGGCTGGCGGCCTTGGCGCAGTTGCCGGCGCCCAGGTCGATCAGCGTGGCGCCGGGGCCGGCCGCGCGCGCGATGTCGGCGCCGTACTGCGCGAAGATGGCCGCCTCGGTGCGGGTCGGATAGTATTCGGGCAGCTCGCAGATGGCCTCGAACAGCTTCGAACCGAGCGCGTCGTACAGGTATTTGGGCGACGTGGCCGCCTGCGGCGCCAGCAAACCGGCGCCGATTTCGGCAAGCACGGCGGCGGACGCGCGGGCCGCCCGGCTGGCATCGGACCGGGGCGAATCGGGCAAGGGCGCGGACAAGGGCGAGGACAACTGTGTGGCGTGTGGCATAGGCGTGGCTGACAGTGTGGGTGAATGGCCGCATCCCTGTGGCAAATGGCGCGGGTTCGCTGCTGCAGATGACATTTTTGTTATGATAGCCGAATATCGATTTGCCGCGGCGCGCGAGCGGAACCACACGGCTGGCCACGGCCCCGCCCTGCAGCGCTCGCATCGAGTTCATTTCATTACATAAAGGCATCGACCATGTTCATATTTTCCCCAGTCAAGTCCCTGCTGTCGGCGTCGCTGGCCGCCGCCATGTTGTTTGCCGCCGCGCACGCGCAGGCGCAGGCGGTGCTGCGCGTGTCGGCCATCCCGGACGAGGCGCCGACCGAGTTGCAGCGCAAGTTCAAGCCGCTGGGCGAGTACCTGGAAAAGAAAACCGGCATGAAGGTCGAGTTCACCCCGGTGACCGACTATGCCGCCTCGGTCGAGGCGCTGATCAACAAGAAGGTCGACATGGTCTGGTTCGGCGGCTTCACCTTCGTCCAGGCCAACCACCGCAGCAAGGGCCAGATCACGCCGCTGGTACAGCGAGCCGAGGACGAGAAGTTCAAGTCGGTCTTCATCACCACCAACAAGGACATCAACAAGCTCGCCGACCTGAAGGGCAAGACGCTGTCGTTCGGCTCCGAATCGTCGACCTCCGGCCACCTGATGCCGCGCTCCTTCCTGCTGGGCGCGAAGGTCGACCCGGACGCCGACTTGAAGCGCATCGCCTTCTCCGGCGCGCACGACGCGACGGTGGCGGCGGTGGCCGGCGGCAAGGTCGACGCCGGCGCGCTCAACATCTCGGTATGGGAAAAGCTGGTGGCCGAGAAGAAGGTCGACCCGGCCGCCGTGCGGGTGTTCTACACCACCCCCGGCTACTTCGACTACAACTGGAGCGTGCGCTCGGATATGAACGCCGACCTGCGCAAGAAGATCAGCGACGCCTTCCTGGCGCTGAACATCAACAAAGCCGACGACAAGGTGATCCTCGACCTGCAGCGGGCCAGCAAGTTCATCCCGACCAAGGCCGAGAACTATAAGTCGATCGAAGCGGCGGCGAACAACGCCGGCCTGCTCAACAAGTAAGCGGACCCGGGCGGCATGAGCACCATGAGCACCGTGAGTACCTACAGCCTGAAGCAACTGACGGTGCGCCATCTTGGCGCCGGCCGCCCCGCCGCGCTGCACCAGATCAGCCTGGAGGTGGCACAGGGCGAACAGTTGGCGCTGATCGGCCCCTCCGGCGCCGGCAAGACCACGCTGCTGTCCACGCTGGCCTGCGCGCACCGGCCCGAACCGGGCGACGGCCGCTTGCGCGCCTTCGGCGTCGATCCGTGGGCGCTGTCCGAGAAGCAGCGGCACCGCCTGCGCGCGCGCCTGTTCCTGGCCCCGCAAACGCCGCCGCTGCCGCCGCGCCAGCGCGTGGTGACGGCGGTGCTGGCGGCGCGCCTGCCGCAATGGAGCTTGTGGCAGGCGCTGGTGTCACTCATCAAACCGCAAGACCCGGAGGCGGCCTGGCAGGCGCTGTCGCGCTTCCAGCTGGGCGACAAGCTGTACTCGCGGGTCGACCGCCTGTCCGGCGGCGAGCGCCAGCGCTGCGCCCTGGCGCGGCTGCTGCTGTCGAACGCGCAGGCGCTGCTGGTCGACGAGCCGCTATCGGCGCTCGACCCGACGCTGTCGCAATTGACGCTGGCCACGCTGCGCCAGGAGGCCAGCGCGCGCGGCGCCACGCTGATCTGCAGCCTGCACCAGGTCGACATGGCGCGCGCCCACTTCCCGCGCATCGTCGGCCTGAAGGATGGCCGCATCGTCTTCGACCTGCCGCGCCAGGACGTCAGCGACGCCATGATCACGGAGCTATACCAGAACGAGGCGCCGGGCGAGACGCCCGCAGCGCCGCACGAGACGGCGGCGCGGCTGGCCGTCGGCGCCTGCTTCTAGTTGTCGCCCATGCAGTCGCCGACGCCGCGCTTCGAGCGCCACCCCGACCCCGCCTGGCGCGGCCGCGTGACGATGGCCGCGCTGGCCGTGGCCGTGCTGTGGCCGACGCTGGTGGTGAGCGAATTCAACCCATCCATTTTATTCGACTGGCAAAGCCTGGCGGCGACCGGGCAATTCCTGGCCGGCTTCGTGCCGCCGGCCCACTCCGCCGAATTCCTGCAGATGCTGCTGCGCGAGACCTGGCAGACCGTCGCCATCGCCACCGCCGGCCTGAGCCTGGCGCTGCTGGGCGCGATCCCGGCCACGCTGCTGGTGACGGAGCGGCTGTCGGTGTCGCGCCTGGGCACCGGCCGCATGCGTACGCTCTCGGCCGCCGTGCGCCAGGGCGTACGCTGGCTGCTGGTGCTGCTGCGCAGCGTGCCCGAGCTGGTATGGGCGCTGCTGTTCGTGCGCATCATCGGCCTGGGGCCGACCGCCGGCGTGCTGGCCATCGCCCTGACCTACTGCGGCATGCTCGGCAAGGTGTACGCCGAAATCCTCGAATCGTCAGAGGCCCACGCCAGCGAGGCGTTGCTGAAAAACGGCGGCGGCCGCCTGGCTGCGCTGCTGTACGGCGCGCTGCCGGAGTCGGCCTCGGAACTGGTGTCGTACACCGTCTACCGCTGGGAATGCGCGATCCGCGGCTCGGTGGTGATGGGCTTTGTCGGCGCCGGCGGCCTTGGCCAGCGTATGGACGAGTCGATGAAAATGCTCTCCGGCGGCGAAGTGTCGGCTATGCTGCTGGTGTTCGTGCTGCTGGTGGCGGGCGCCGACGCGGTCTCGAAAATGTTGCGCAGGCGGCTAGGATGAACGCCGCCACGCCCGCCCGCCCCCCAACGGCCACGCCGCCACGGCCCTGGTCCACCTTCGCGCTGCTGCTGGCGCTGGCGGCGTTGGTGCTGGCCAGCTTCGCCTCGCTGCCGCTGAAGTGGGCGGCGTTCTTCACTGGCGAGGCCGGCGCCAGCGCGCTGGAATTCCTCGGCGGCTTCGCGCCGCCCGACACCGCCGCGCCCTTCCTGAAAAAGACCGCGTGGGCGGCCGCCGAGACGCTGGCGATGTCGGCGCTGGGCACGCTGCTGGCGGTGGCCGCCGGCTTGCTGTTCGCGTTGCCGGCGGCCGGCCGCTTCGACCCGCTCTCGCGCGGCGCCACGCGCGCGCTGCTCAACGTGCTGCGCTCGATCCCGGAACTGGTGTGGGCCTCGATCCTGCTGATCGCCGCCGGCCTGGGGCCGTTCGCCGGCACCCTGGCGCTGGCCTTCCACACCGCCGGCGTGCTGGGCCGGCTGTTCGCCGACGCGCTGGAAAACGCCGCGCCGCTGCCCGAGCACAGCCTGCGCGCCAACGGCGCCACGCCGATGGCCGCCTTCTTCTACGCGACGCTGCCGCAAACGCTGCCGCAAATGCTGTCCTACACGCTGTACCGCTGGGAGAACAACATCCGCGCCGCGGCGATTCTGGGCGTGGTCGGCGCCGGCGGCCTGGGCCAGATGCTGAAATACCACCTGTCGCTGTTCCAGACCCAGAAGGCCGCCACCGTCATCCTGGCGATGCTGCTGCTGGTGGCCCTGGTTGACGCCGTCAGCTTCGCCATGCGGCGCGCCCTGACGCGCTAGCCGTTCGACCCCGCCAACCTTGGATCGCCCCGCCATGCTAGAACTACGCCACCTGTCGAAATCCTACGCCACCGGCCGCCCGGTGCTGGCCAACCTGTCGCACCGCTTCGGCGCCGGCGAATTCGTCGCCATCATGGGCGACTCCGGGGTCGGCAAGTCGACCCTGCTGAACCTGATCGCCGGCCTCGACGCGCCCGACCCCGGCCTTGATGCCAGCCCGATCCTGATCGACGGCGTCGCCATGTCCGGGCTCGACGACGACGCCGCCACGCGGCTGCGGCGCGAGCGCATGGGCTTTATCTTCCAGGCCTTCCACGTGCTGCCGCACCTGACGCTGCTGCAAAACATCGCCCTGCCGCTGCTGCTGAACGGCCTGCCGCAGGCGCGCGCGGCCGAGATGCTGGCGGCGGTCGGCCTGGCCGGGCGCGGCGACGACTTTCCGCGCCAGCTGTCGGGCGGCGAAATGCAGCGCGTCGCCATCGCCCGCGCGCTGGTGCACCGGCCGGCCCTGGTGCTGGCCGACGAACCGACCGGCAACCTCGACCCGGACACCGCGCACGGCGTGTTGTGCCTGCTGCGCGACGAAATCAAGGCCAACGGCAGCTGTGCGATCATGGTCACGCATTCGCACGCGGCGGCCGAAATGGCCGACCATATCTTGGTATTAAGTAAAGTTGGACTACAAAAAACAACATTCGTCAACCGGGTTGCACAAACTATCAGTTAATTTTTTCAACAATGCGCCACGACAATTCGGAACGTAGTACTATTGAAACATCCTTGCTTCGTTATCAATAATGTACTGGACCTGCGCCACGCATAAAGCAACATTGCTTGATGTACAAGCACCGGGGCAGCCACCCCTTCTTTTTCCCTTAACCTAATAGGAGGAGTAAATGAACGTACGGCAAAAGAAGCTGGAAATGATAGAAGCGATGAACCGCGCGCGCGCACTCGAACCATCGAGTTTCGTGCCAAACAAACTGCTCGACACGCTCATCGAAAAGATGAACTTGAAGAACGACGCGGAGTTATGCCGCGTATTAGAGGTTCAACCGCCTATCATCAGCAAAATCCGGCACAGGAAACTGACCGTCGGCGCAACGATTCTGTTGCGTATGCACGAAAAATCGGATCTCAGCATCCGGGAATTGAAAGAACTGTCGACCGCGTCAATGCACTGAGTAGCCACGCTACTTGCAATGCCAGGCGCCGGCATCACGGTCCACGGCGCCGAAACAACGCGCTCGCACTAAAGAGAACCGCTACACCACAAGACGTACAGCCCAAACAACGCTGCACGCTTTTACTCCCCGCCGCTTTCAAGCGCGCCCGCCGCACACTTTCCTTGCCGCAAACAAAATTGGTAATGCGTATTATTCCCATTCTTATTCGCGTTTCATTGGCGCGCCGGTGCTATCCAGTATCGGCGCCTCAGATGAGCTGCGGCACGTTGGTCAGCTTGTCCGGATTGCGCATGATGAAGACCGCTACGATGCGACCCTCGTTGACGACGAACGATTGCGCCGACTCGATCTTGCCGGCGACATAGCGCAGCAAGCCAAGCTCGCCGTTGATTAGCGCCGGACGATAAACCACCTGGGACGGAAACTGGTGTTCCAGCGACCAGTACACGCCCGCCACGCGCCCCGCCCCGTGCAACATGTGGAGGAAGGAATTGACCTTGCCGCCGCCGTCGGCCACCAGTTGCACCCGGTCCGACATCATCGCCTTCATGGCGGCGCGGTCGCCGTTGCCGGCGGCCTGCATGAACTTCGCCAGCAGCTCGCGGTGCGTGTCCTTCGGCACGTCGAAGCGCGGACGCTCCTGCTGCACGCGCGCCTGCGCCCGGTGCACCATCTGGCGGCAGCTCGCTTCCGATTTGTTCAGCATTGCCGCGATGTCGGCGTAGTCGTGGTCGAACACCTGGCGCATCAGGAAGGCAGCGCGCTCCTCCGGCGACAGGCGCTCCAGCACCCACATGAACGCCACCGAGACCTCGCTCGCCAGTTCGGCGGCGCTTTCCGGCGTGCGTTCGTCCAGCTCCACCAGCGGCTCCGGCAACCACCAGCCGATGTAGGTTTCGCGCTCGGCCTTGCGGGTGCGCAGGCGGTCGATGGCCAGGCGCGTGGTGACCGTCACCAGCCACGCCTCGGCCGATTGCAGGGCCGCCGGCTCGCTGCCGTGCCAGCGCAGCCAGGCATCTTGCACCACGTCTTCCGCGTCGGCGCGGATGCCCAGCATGCGGTAGGCGATGGAGAATAGCCGCGGACGAAGCGCGGCGAAGGTGCGTTCCTCGTGGGGGCTGGCGGGGTCGGTCATGGCGCGCAAAAGATGCTGGTGGGTGGACAAAACGCGGACGCTGCCTGTTGCCTGACAGTGTAGTCCGGCGCGGGCGGGTTTGGCCACCGCCGCGGATCGGCTGAGGCCCGGCTTGACGTCCCCGGCGGACGACAAGCCGGGTTGGGCGTTTAGAAACCCGGCGCCGGCACCTCGGGGATCTGGTTGCGCAGGCTCAGGTTGATCAGGTTCCACCCCTTGATGGCGGCGACCGCGTAGCTTAGCTCGGCGATTTCGGTTGCGCTGAAGTACTGCTGCAACTCGGCGTAGGCGGCGTCGGTGTCGTCGCGCTGCGGCAGCGCGTTGACGGCTTCGGCCCAGCCCAGCGCGGCGCGTTCGCGGGCGCTGAAGAAAGGCGCTTCGCGCCAGCCGGCCAGGGCGTTGATGTGGCGCGGGTTGGCGTCCTGCTTGATCAGCTCGCGCCAGTGCATGTCGACGCAGACGCCGCAGCCGTTGATTTGCGAGACCCGCAATTGCAGCAGTTCGACCAGGCGTTCGCCGAGCGAGCTCTGTTTGACGGAGGTCGACAGGCTGATCATCGCCTTCAGATTGGCGGGGGCGAGCGTGAAGAAGGCGATGCGGGCGGCGTGGGACATGATGGAAACCTTTGGCTTGAGAGCGGAAGGCACCCATTGCGCCTTCCATACCGTATAAGACGCGGGGCTTGGGCAACTTGTGACAGGAATTCGAATTTTTTTCCGCAGAGTCGTTTTTGTCCCGCTTCCCAGCCTGCTACGCAGCGAAAGCGGGCAACCGCGCTAGCGTACAATCGATGCCGCCAGGCCAGCGCCGGGCTGGTCGCATTTGCGTCGATTCCATGTCGCCTTTCCACCGTAACGATACCCGTAAGGAACGGAACCATGCTCCAGACACTAGCCTTCATATTGCTGCTGGCTGCTAGCGGCTTCGCGGTCGCCGCATATGGCAGCTTCCATTGGAAGCGGGGAACTCGGAATTTGCGCAGCGGCCTCAACGCGGCGCGCATTCCCGTCACGCCTCAATTCGTCGACTTTCACGAACTTGAGGGTTTGCCCGCGCCGGTGCAGCGCTATTTCCGCATCGCGCTCACGGATGGCATGCCCATGGTGGCCAGGGTGGACGTGCGGCACCGCGGCGGCATGAATATGAGCGCGACCTCGACGCAATGGAAGCCGTTTACCTCGGATCAGCAAATAGTAACGAGGCGACCCGGCTTTGATTGGAACGCCCGGATCAATATGTTGCCCGGCGTGGCGGTGCTGGTGCACGACGCCTACGTTGCCGGCGAGGGCTCGCTGCGCGCCGCATTGCTGGGCCTGGTCACCGTGGCGGATATGCGCGGCACAGCTGATCTCGCCAAAGGAGAGTTAATGCGCTTCTTCGCCGAGGCCGCGTGGTATCCCACCGCCCTACTGCCCAGCCAAGGCGTCAGCTGGGAAGCCGTCGATGCGCATTCCGCACGTGCGACGCTGGTCGACGGCGCGGTCACCGTCACGCTGCATTTCGGCTTCGATGAAACGGGCGTCATTGAAACCGTACGAGTGGATGCTCGTGGCCGCACGGTGGGCGGCCGCACCGTCCCGACGCCTTGGCATGGGCGCTTCTGGAACTATCAGGATAAAGGCGGAATGCGCGTGCCAATCAACGGGGAAGTGGCATGGATCCTGCCTGCCGGCGCCCAGCCGTATCGGCGCGGTGAAGTTACCGCCATTGCTCACGAATTCGCCAAATAACGGCATTGAGCTCTGGAGATGTCATGGGCGACGCCGCCGCCCTTACGATAATCAAGATCATCCACACCATCGCCTGGGCCTTCTTTGCGGCTTGCGTCCTTGCGATTCCGATAGCCGCATGGAGGGGCGAGTTGAGTTTGGCCTTGGGTCTTATCTTCATCGTATTGGTGGAGGTCCTTATCCTGGCGGCGAACAAAAGACGTTGTCCGCTTACCAAGTTAGCGGCACGTTACACGGACGACCGCCGCGACAATTTTAATATTCACCTGCCGCTCTGGCTGGCGCGCCACAACAAACAGGTTTTCGGCGGAACTTTTTTTTGCGGGTTCGCTTTTCACACTGACCCGGTGGCTCGGCTGTATTGGATCGCCGTGACGATTGCGCTCCATTTAGCGCCGGGCCGAAACCCCTTTTCGAGGACAAAAACCGAAACTATGGACGTCCTTCCGCGAATCTCAGCCTGCGGCTTATATTGGTACTTCTATCAATCGAACGCTCCTGAATGTCCAATCGACGCGCATGCAAAACGCCCGGCTGTGCCGGTATGATACTGCCGGAAACGGCGGCCAGAACGGCCGGCCTTTGCATGCCGTGCGTTCATGCCAATGCAGCGCGAGAACGGGACGAGTACGTCCGCCTGAATCGCCGGGACGTCAACCAATTCGATGGTGTCACTGATCCTGTCGAGGTCCTCAAGCTTATCCATCAGCCCCGGAAATTTGATGCCCTTGTCAATTGGATACCCTACCCAACGGCATGCGATCAAACTTTACGCAGGCCTGAGCCCTGTTGAAGCAGCACGTTTGGCCCAGCACGCAAAACAACTTTTCGGCATCGATCGCCACGACGACGCGGGGGAGATCTGCCTCTGCCTGGCGGCGTTTACGGACGCGAACTTCGACGGCTATTTGCGGCGTTCGGTCGCACAAGGGGTATTTTCGCCAAGTCTAGCGTTTCATCGCGCGCCAGCGGATGTCCGGGACGATCTATTGGCGAGGGCTGAACCCGACACTAACCATCGCGATGCTATTCTCAAGGCGCTAGTCTGGATCGGCGATGCGGCCGTCGTCAGTCGTTTCGCGCGTTGGCGCGAGGCGCCGCCGGCGTGGCGTGTGTCGCTTTACATTCCACCGCGAGATTACGCCCGCGAGGCGCGCGGATGAGTCGATTGCGGCGACCGCGGTCGCACCGGGGCGCCTCGCTAGTCGCGCTAGAATCGCCACCAACCATCGAGGAGAGTCTACGCACTCATAATTTTCAACTTTAAGCCTTTCTTCAAAAAAATGTTGTAACATGAGCCTCTTGCAAAAGTAATTTAATCTCTCTAAAAATATCGTAACTATTCAGTTCCTATGGACGCGCTATAAAAATCTCTTGTTTTTGCCGGAAAATTGGGAAAATCCTCATCAGATTACCTATTTTTCGAGCGAGATTTCAATGTTTTTACCGGGCGCTCATAGGGGCTGAACAGTCACAAAATATCTTCCTGCTCAACGTAGTGGATTTTTGGTCTGCATGTTCCGAAACAGATGAAAAATGCTCACAACCTCATTGATGCGACTGGGAGGAATTGCGATTTCAACGTTCACCGAAGCTTAATTTATTTTAGTGGGAATTTATCAAAATAAGTCAATTTATAGCTTTTTCGACCATATTTTTGTAAAAAAGTTTTTCAAGATGCTCATGATAAGTCTTAGTTACAAACCCATACAAACCCATACGATATTTGATTTTTCATAGGCGCAAATGCCAAATAAACAACAGAATAAGAGTACTTTGGCAGCAACAGCACCTGCAGAAAAAAAGACGTCTGTCGCGCGGCCTAAGCTAGCATTGGCACGGAATAAAGTATTAAAACCGTCAGACGCCGCGCCAAAAACGCTGTCCTCCGTAAAAGATTTTTTGGATCATTTGGAACAACTCAATTACGTGAAGAGAAATTTATGGTACCGGGGTGTCGGCAATGCCGACTATAAATTGCTTCCCTCTTTATTTCGCAATCGACAAGCGACTAGTCAACCTGACTTTCAAAAGCTTGAGCGTGAATTAAACGAAACTTTTCAAAATCGTAGTGTGCCTTACACTGGTAATTCATTAGCAACCGGACTGGACTGGAATCGACTTTTTTTCATGCAGCACTATCGAGTGCCGACGAGGTTGTTAGATTGGTCTGGAAGCCCTTTAGTTGCTCTTCACTTCGCAGTTACTTCTGTTCATTTGGATGAGAGCGGAAATCCAAAAAATGACGCTGCTCTATGGATTCTTGATCCGTTGGACTGGAATAAATGCGTTTTCGCAGAAACAGGTTTTCTTGGAGGTGTACTTTCTACTGCGGATTCCTGGCTCAACAGATACAGTCCTTCTGAAGTCTACAGGGAAGCTAACAGCTTAGTCCCTGTAGCCCTCCGAGGTGTGCATAACAGCCCTCGAATTGTTGCACAGCAGGGATTCTTTACTGTTTTTGGACCACGCGCGGTACCAATGGAAGATTGCCTTACTACGACGCGTGATGGACAACATATTTTTCAAAATGACTGCTTGATTAAAAGTGACTATTCAGCCTGAGCGTACAGCGTAGAAAGTTGTTGTAAACGAATCGTGGATAACGCATCATGCGTGCATGCCACCAAAACCGCCCCGCC
>NZ_JBJXIB010000164.1:0-10750 GCF_046115965.1 Janthinobacterium sp. CG_23.3
GAATCACTGGGGGAGGCAACCTGCGACCCCAACACGCCCGGAAGGCGTTGTTTCCAGACCTCTTTGTTTGTTGCCGCCCCCGCCGGCACCGCCCGGGCGAGCGGCAACACCACCCTGACCATCGCGCTGGCGCTGCCGTCCGATACGACGACGACGTCGGCGACCGACAACGCCTACAGCGGCATGACCATACGCACTACCGGTGGCACCGGCGCCGGCCAAAGCCGGGTGGTTTCCAGCTACAACGGCGGCACCGCCGTGGCAACGGTGGCGTCGGCCTGGACCACGACGCCGGACGCCACCACCACCTACACCATTGTGGAACATTTGCTGGCAACGAGTAACTTCACGCTGCACGGCCGCGGCGCCGATTGCTCGGCCGCACCGTTGGCAAGCAAACGCAAGTTTGTCTCGACGATGTACTACGTGCGCGACTATTCCCACACCGCCGGCGATGGCGTGCCGACCTTGGTGCGCTCGGTGTTCGACCCCGCCGGCGCGCCGGCGCTGGCGCACCAGGCCCCCGAAGCGCTGGTTGAGGGCATCGAGCGCTTCGCCGTCGAACTGGGCATCGACAACGTCGTGTCGCGCTGTGGCCTCGGCACGGCGGTCGACTACACGGCGGCGGTCGCCAAAGTCGATCCGTCCACCTGCGTGTTGAACGCCGACGCCTCCCGCAATTCCCTGCCCACCAACCGCGGCGACGGCAATCCCGACCGCTTCGTGCGCTGCACCACCGCCGCGCCGTGCACGGTAGCGCAACTGGCCAACGTCGTTGCCGCCCAGTTGTTCGTGCTGGTGCGTAACACCGAACCGAGCCCGGACTACACCGATAGCAAAACCTATTGCCTGACCAGTATCGCGGCCGACGGTAGTTGCCCGGCGGCCAGCCTGGCCGGTCCGTTCAACGACCATTACAAGCGCCATTTGTTCAGCACCACGGTCCGTCTGACAACCATTTCAAGCCGGCGGGAGACGCCGCAATGAAACATTCCTCAATGCGGGCCAGGCAGGGCGGGGCCGTCCTGGTGGTGGGCTTGATCATGCTGATACTGATCACGCTGATGGTGACGACGGCCTTTCGTTTCAGCTCGACAAACTTGAAAGCGGTCAACAATATGCAGTCGCGCAACGAGGCGATCGCCGCCGCCAACAAGGCCATGGAACAGGTTGTCGGGTCCTGGGATTTCGGCACGCCGCCCTCGGCCGACCAGTTCAGCATTGATATCGACAACAACGGCACCCAGGATTACGTTGTCGATATTGCCATGCCGGTATGCGTCAGGGCCGCACCCACGAGCTTGCCCAGGCCGCCTGACAGTGAATGCCCAACCAACGCGGAAGGGCTGACGATCTGTGCGCCGACCGTCTCGACCGTCTACAACGTCGTCTGGGAACTGGACGCTACCGCAACCGGGACGAGCGGCACGCGCGTGCGCATCCGCCAAGGAATCGGCAGATCGATCTCACAGGCGCAATGCAACGCCGCCTGTCCGCCGGCTCCCGGCTCGCCTTGTGCCTGACCCAGTTATAGGAAATCAACATGACGCATTCCCTGATTCAAGGCGTACTGGCGACGGCACTGCTTGCGCTACCTCTGGCCACGTCGGCGACCGACCTGGACCTGTATACCAATCTCGGCAGCACGGTGGCGGCCGACTTGCCGAACGTGTTGTTTATTATCGACAACACGGCAAACTGGAACAATGCCTTCACCAACGAGATGGCCGCGCTGGCCAATACCTTGCACAACCTGCCGGTCAATAAGTTCAATATCGGTATTATGCTGGCCACCGAAAGCGGCGGCGGCAACGGCGGCCAAGCCGGCGGCTATGTGCGGGCGGCCATCCGTACCATGAACGGCGCCAACAAGCTCAAGTATGAAGCGCTGGTGAATAGCTTCGACAAGCTTGCCGACAAGGGCAACTCGGGCGCTTCGGGTGTTTCCATGGCCGAGGCCTACGCTTACTTCTCCGGCGGCGCCGCCTATTCGGGCAATCAAAAAACCAAGACCGACTATCTCGGCAACGTGGGCGGCACCAGCCAAAGCACGGCCATTTACGCGCTCGGCGGCAATGCCCTGAGCTCCTTCGGCGCGGCCAACTACCTGTCGCCGGTGGCGTCGGGCAGTTGTGCCAAGAATTACATCATCTATATCAGTAACGGCCCCAATCAGGAAAGCAGCAGCAAAGATACGATCGCCAACGGCTTGCTCTCTTCCGCCGCCGGCGGCGGCACCGCCGGCACCAACGCGGTCGCGCAGATCCCTATTTCGCCGAGTGGCTCGCAAAGCAATCCGAGCGACGAATGGGCGCGTTTCATGAAAAAAAGCACTTTCCAAATCGTCACCTATTCCATTGACGTCGATCCTGGCGCCAGCGGCCAGGGGCCGGGCTGGACGGCGCTGCTCAAAAGCATGTCGGGCCTGAGCAACTACACCGCCGTCAGCAGCGTCGGCGGCAGCGCGGCCATTGCCAGCTCGATCAATGACGCCTTGTCCAAGATTCAATCGGTGAACAGCGTGTTCGCGGCGGTGAGCTTGCCGGCCAGCGCCAACGTCCAGGGCGCCTACCTCAACCAGCTCTACGTCGGCATGTTCCGTCCGGACCCCGATTCCAAGCCGCGCTGGATGGGCAACCTGAAGCAATACCAGCTGGGCGCTGCAAGCACGCTCGTCGATGCCGATTCCGCCCCGGCCATCAACACCCAAACCGGCTTCATCTCGGAGTGCGCGCGCAGTTACTGGACGCCGTCCAAAAGCAGCCCGGACGCGTATTGGGTGAACGATCCGAAGGGAAAATGCATTCCGCCGCCCGGTTCGGCGGCGGATCTGTACGCGCAGTCGAACAGCCCCGACGGCAATATCGTCGAGAAGGGGGCTGCCGGCTACGTGCTGCGCGCGCAGAGCGCCGCCTCGCGCGTGGTGAAGACCTGCTCGGCAACGAATTGCAACGCCTTGCTCGACTTTAATAGCACCAACGTCAGTACCGCCGCGCTGGGCGCGGCCGACAGCGCCGAACGCGATACCCTGATCCAGTGGGCGCGCGGACAGAACGTCGATGGCGACTTGTCGAAGACAACGACGGAGATGCGGCCGTCGGCGCACAGCGACGTCATCCACTCCAACCCGCTCGCACTCAGCTACGGCTCGAACGTGGTGGTGTTTTACGGCAGCAACGATGGCATGCTTCACGCGATCAACGGCAACCAAACCGCCGCGAACGGCTCGGCCGACGCCGGCGCGGAGCTGTGGGCGTTCATGCCGCCCGAGTTTATCGGCAACGTTAAGCGCTTACGCAACAATTCGCCGAACGTCAGCGTCACCCCGCCAGTCGGCGGCGTCGTCAGCGGCAGCGCGAAGCCGTTCGGCATCGACGGCCCGATTTCGGCTTATAAAACCGGCGCGACCACGTGGATTTACGCCGGCATGCGGCGCGGTGGCCGTGCCGTGTATTCTTTCGACGTGTCGATCGCGGCCAGCCCGTCGTTGAAGTGGAAGGGCGGCTGCTCCGGCAGCGCCGATACCAGTTGCACCACCGGCACCGCCGGCATGGGCCAGACCTGGTCGTCGCCACAGCCGGTCAGGGCCAGCGGCTATTTCGGCGGCGCCGCGCCGATGCTGATTATGGGCGGCGGTTACGACGAGTGCGAAGACGCCGATCAGAACACCTGCACCAGCGCCTCGAAAGGCCACAAGATCTATGTGCTGGACGCCGCTACCGGCGCGGTGCTGGTGTCGCTGAACACCGATCGCGGCGTCGTCGGCGACGTCAAGATCGTCCCGGGTCCGGGGGGCTACGCCAAGTACGCCTATGCCGCCGACCTCGGCGGTAATATTTACCGCGTCACCATCGATACGCTGGCGCCGGCGTCGTGGACTATTTTGAAGATCGCTTCGCTCGGTTGCGGCACCGCCGCCAGCTGCACCGACAACCGAAAATTCATGTTCGCGCCCAGCGTCGTTCCCGAGTCCGACGGCAGCTACAGCCTGTATGTGGGTTCGGGTGACCGTGAAAAACCGCTCGGCGGCGCCTATTTCCCGCACACCTCGGCGGTGGTCGACTATTTTTTCAAAATCAAGGACAAACCGTCCGACACGGGCTGGTTGCCGGCCGAAGCTGCCGTCAATTGCCCTGGACAGTCTTTGATCTGCCTCAATTCGCTCACCAGCGCCGGCACCGCCAGCGGAACCTGCGGCCTCGGCGCCGGCGGCGTCGCCACCGGCAAGGGATGGATGCTGGGGCTGCGCGCAACTGAAAAAGTGGTGACGCCGGCTTCCACCCGGTTTGGGGTGACAACGTTCTCCACCCACATGCCGGCTGTGCCGGTGGCAGGTTCCTGCGCGTCGAACCTCGGCACCACCCACGTCTATAACCTTGGCGTGACAGACGCGGCGCCCACGCCCGGCACCACCTGCAACGCGGTCGTCACCGGCGGTGGTTTGCCGCCGCCGCCGGAAAAAATCGACGTTTGTATCAACAGGGACTGCACCACCAAGAAATCGATCTGTATCGGCTGCAGCACCGAATCGTCGATCCAGTCGCAGGAAAACGGTGTTCCTAGCGGCTTGATCAAGTCGAATTCCAAACGCAGGGTCTACTGGTATTTGCAAAAATGAGTCCGAACCGTCTGCGCCGCGGCGGGCAACTGGGCGCGCCCAGCGGATTTTCGCTGGTCGAACTGATGGTCTCGGTCGCCATCCTGGCCATCCTGCTGGCAGCGGCGACGCCCGCCTACAACGGTATGATCATGAATTCGACCGCGACGCAGTACGCGAACAATCTGATGGCGAGCACCATGCTGGCGCGTAGCGAAGCAATCAAGCGCAACGCGCCGGTGTCGCTGTGCGTGTCGGCCGACGGCGCCAGTTGCGGCAGCGGCGGCTGGGAACAGGGCTGGCTGGTGACATGCAGCACCTCCGACCAAGTCGCTTGCGATAGCGCCGGCAGCGGTACGCTGGTGATCGAGTACCAGCGCGCCGCCAAGGCGGGCTGGAAAATTACCGAGGCCGGTGGATTACGCAGTATTACGTTCGAGCCCAGCGGCACTGGTGCGACGGCGGCATCGCTGACGGTCTGTCGGGCCACTCCCAGCGTGGGAACGCAGCAGCGCGTGGTGCGGATCAGCGCCACCGGCCGTCCTTCTACCACCAAAACCACGGACAGCGTTTGCCTCTGAAGGCGGAGGCTGGGGCAAGTCCCGCGTTCGGGCCAGGCCCGATTGCGCCCGGATGTGAAATAGCCCCCCCGCTCGGGCGAATCGCGACAAAACCTCCATATGTTCGGCGCCGTACGGACTAGCTCGGCGCAGCGGCTTACTCTTGGGCACTTACAGGAGATTCCACATGAGCTATTTAGAAAAAGACATTTTCGGCATCTATACAAACCACCAAGGCCCGGGTCCGCATTTGATGGGCGCCGATACCTTGATCGGCAACGCGGTCTTCAATCATGAAGACGTCGACCTGGGTGCAATCAAGGAAATCATGCTCGACATGCGTACCGGAAAAGTGGCCTACGCGGTCATGTCGTTCGGCGGATTCCTGGGCATGGGCGACAAATTATTCGCGGTGCCATGGACGGCCCTGGTCCTCGACACCATCAACGAGCGCTTCCTCCTGAACGTCGAGAAAGAACATCTGGTCAACGCGCCAGGATTTGCAAAGGATGCCTGGCCGGACATGAGCGATGCAGCTTGGGTCAGTGAGTTGCATGCCTATTACGGCACCAAAGCCTATCAAGATCCGCCTTTGTAATTGTTGGCGGCAAGCGCGTCACTGCAACATCGATACGGCGAACACAGCCTTTTTTGGCCGCTCGACGCTGTACTTTTATCATTCACTCACAGGAGATTTACCATGTACATTGGCGCCGGCACTATCCTTTTGATCATCATTCTCGTTCTAATTTTTCGATGATTCCCGCAGCGAGTCTACCCGGCTCGCAAACAGCGCCGCCGGTGGGTGATCCCGGCGGCATTTTTTTGCCTGTCGTTAAGTAAGCTTGGCCGCCGGACACAGCGCGCCGATATAATCGTGCATCCTCCATTTACCGGCACAAAATGAATACAATCCCCGCCGCCTTGAGCGTCCTGGCCCTGATGGCCGTCGCTGTCTGCGCCGTCACCGCCTGCTCGCCGATCACCGTCCTGAACGCGCTGTCACCGGCGGGCGACACGCGCAGCAGCAAAGACGTCGCCTACGCTGCCGGTCCGCGCAATAAACTCGATATCTATCTTCCCGAACACGTCGACGGCACGGCCCCGGTCGTCGTCTTCTTTTACGGCGGCAACTGGGTCGACGGCAACCGCGCCGACTACGCATTTGTCGGGCGGGCGCTGGCCTCGCGCGGCATCATCGCCGTCGTTCCCGACTATCGACTGTATCCCGAGGTGAGTTATCCGACCCTGCTCGACGACCCCAGCGCCGCCGTGGCGTGGACCGCGCGCGACATTGCGCGCTATGGCGGCGACCCGGCTCGTTTGTTTGTGATGGGCCACAGCGCCGGCGCGTATAACGCCGCCATGGTGGCGCTGGACCCGCGCCGCCTGGCCAAGTTCGGCATGAAACCGTCGATGTTGAGTGGATTGATCGGCCTGGCCGGGCCGTATGACTTTATTCCCATTGAAAACAAGACGACGCGCCCGGTTTTCCATTTTCCGAACACGCCATTGGATTCGCAGCCGGTGAGCCATGTCAGCGCGTCCGCGCCGCGCACCTTGCTGATTGCGCCGGTCAACGACGATCTGGTGAATCCAAAGCGTAACACCGGTGGTCTGGCGCGCAAGTTGCGCGAAAACGGCGTCGCCGTCACCGAGCGTTATTTCGACGGCGTCAGCCATACCACCCTGGTCGGATCGATCGCCGTGCCGTTGCGCCGGCTCGGGCCTACGCTCGATGAGGTGGAGGCGTTTGTGAAGGGGAAGTAAATGTTGTAATCGCTGGCACGAGCTTGGCGGCTTGGACGGTTCTCCGTCAGCCTCGTGCCAGGATGTTAAGCGACTATTGCAAGACGTGGATCTGCGTTGGATGCGCGTCAGCGGCAGGGATTTATTTGTAAAACGCTTCGACTCGGCCGGTCAGTTTGATCAGCAGGGGCTTGCCCTTGCGGTCTACCGCTTTCAGCGAGGCTATTTTGATCCAGCCTTCGCTGATGCAGTATTCCTCGACGTCTAAACGTTCTTTGTCGTTGATTTTAATGCCGACGTCGTGTTCGAACACGGCGGCGACGTGGTGCGGGCTGCGTGGATCGACTGAGAGGCGGTCAGGCAAAGGGGGGAGGGTGGTGGTATCGTTCATGGGCATAATTATCCACTACAAACACGATCCAGACAACGGTATGTCGTGCGGCGCCGGACGATTGCTTGAAGTCCCCCTCGGCGCGGCTGTGGTCCGGGCACGGGGACGCGCCAACGAAGCTCGGCTTGCGCTGCGCTAAGCCGACCCCACGCCTGCTTCTTGTGCGCGTATTTAGAACAGGCTGTGTTGCTGGCTGGTCAGGGTGGTGAAGTCGTCGCGCAGGAAGGGCAGGATGGCGTCCGCCACCGGTTGCAATTGCCGCGTCAGGTAGTGGTGGTAGTCGATCGGCGAACGCTGGACTTCCAGCGGTTCCGGGCCGGCCGTGGTCATGACGTAGCGTATCCAGCCGCCGTTTTGGTATTGCAGCGGTCTTCCTTGCCGCCGGTTGTAGTCGTCGGCGAGGCGCGCGGCGCGCACGTGCGGCGGCACGTTGCGCTCGTAGTCGCCGAGAGGGCGGCGCAGCCGTTTGCGGTAAACCAGTAGCGCGTCGAGCTCGCCGGCGGCGGTGCGGTTGGCGTAGTCGCGCACGTAGTCCTGGTAGGGCTCGCCCTTGAAGATGCGCTGGTACAGCGTTTGCTGGAATTGCTGCGCCAGCGGCGTCCAGTCGCTGCGCACCGTTTCCAGGCCCTTGTAGACCATTTCCTCGCTGCCGTCGGGCTTGTTGATCAAGCCGGCGTAGCGTTTTTTGCTGCCCAGCTCGGAGCCGCGTATCGTCGGCATCAGGAAACGCCGGTAGTGGGTTTCAAATTGCAGTTCGAGGGCGTTGTCGAGGTCGAATTCCTCGCGCAGGTGCCGCTCCCACCACTGGTTGACATGCTTGGCGAGCGCCAGGCCGATTTCGCTCGCCTGTTCCTCGCAGTGGGCGTGCTTCAGCCAGACGAAGGTGGAGTCGGTGTCGCCGTAGATGACTTGGTAGCCTTGTTCTTCGATCAACTCGCGCGTGCGGTGCATGATTTCCTGCCCGCGCAGCGTGATCGAGGACGCCAGGCGCGGGTCGAAGAAGCGGCAGCCGTCGGACCCCAGCACCCCATAAAACGCGTTCATGATAATTTTCAGCGCCTGCGA
This sequence comes from Janthinobacterium sp. CG_23.3, assembly GCF_046115965.1. NCBI lineage: Bacteria > Pseudomonadati > Pseudomonadota > Betaproteobacteria > Burkholderiales > Oxalobacteraceae > Janthinobacterium > Janthinobacterium sp. CG_23.3. Next base: position 8,363 of record NZ_JBJXIB010000164.1, read on the forward strand.
CAGCGGCTTGTTGTGTTCGCGCTTGGCCGTGTCGCGTCCCTGCCAGATTTGCTTGACGATGGCCGGCAGGCAATGTTTGTCGCGCGCGAAGCGGCCGCCGCGAAAGCCCGGCACGCTCGCCGCGTCGTCGGCGTTGGCGTCGCGGGTGCCGACCACCAGCCCGACCGGGTCGATCAGGAAGGTGCGGATGATAGACGGGTACAGGCTTTTGTAGTCGAGCACCAGAACCGAGTCGTACAGGCCGGAGCGCGACTCCATGACGTAGCCGCCGGGGCTGTTTTCGCCGACGACGTCGCCGAGGTTGGGCGCGACATAGCCCTGGCGGTGCATCAGCGGCATGTACAGGTGCTCGAAGGCGGCCACCGAGCCGCCGCTGCGGTCGGCCGCCAGCCCGGTGACGCTGGCGCGTTCGAGCAGGAAGGTCAGCAGTTCGGTCTTGGCGAAGATGCGCGTGACCAGTTCGCAGTCTTTCAGGTTGTAGCGCGCCAGGGCCGGCTTGTCTTCGGCGAAGCGGCGGTCGATTTCGGCCATCCGCTGGTAGGGGTTGTCGATCGACTTGCCTTCGCCGAGCAGGGTTTGCGCGACGTTTTCCAGGCTGAACGAGGAAAAATTCCACGTCGCCGACTTGAGCGCTTCGATGCCGTCGATGATCAGGCGGCCGGCGGCGGCCGCGAAGAAGTGTTGCTGCTTGCCGCCGTGTTCGCGCCATTCCATGGCGCTGCCGTCGCGGCCGAAGCGCAGCGGCATGTGGTGGCGCTCGGCGTGCTTGCGCAGCACGCGCAGGTCGAACTGCACCAGGTTCCAGCCGATGATGGCGTCGGGGTCGTGCCGCTCCAGCCACTGGTTCAGCCGCTCCAGCATGTGTGGATGGCTGTCGCAGTACTCCAGGTCGAAGTCGAGCGCCTCGTCGCCGCCGTTGGGCGGCCCCAGCATGTAGACCTGGCGCTGGCCGCAACCTTCCAGCGCGATCGAATACAGCTCGCCGTGGGCGGTGGTTTCGATGTCCAGCGAGGCCAGCTTCAGCGTCGGGCGGTAGCCGGGGGCCGCTTTCAGCTGGCTGTCGAGCAGCGGCCCCTTGCCGCCGGGGCCGGGCTGGCCGCCGAACCACACCGGCGCGGTGATGAAGCGCTCCATCAGGTAGCGCTCGGGCGGACGCACGTCGGCCTCGTAGACGTCGACGCCGACCTCGCGCAGGCGTTTTTCCTGCCTGAGCAACTGGCGGTACTGCCGGCAATACAGGCCCAGCACCGGACGGTGGTGGAAATCGTTCAGGGCCAGCGGGCGCAGCTCGGAGGCGCGGTCGCCGCGCAGCACCGTTTCCGCCAGCTCGCGCTGCTCGGCCGGGATGAAGGCCACCGACGACTGCGCCGGCAGGCGGATGTGGCGCGGGCCGTCGTCGGTCGCCAGCCAAAACTCGACGTCCGTGCCGGCGGCCGTGTCGCGCCAGTGGCGGGTGAGGAGAAAGCCCTGTTGTAGTTGATCCAAGGTGCTACCTTTAAGCGCTTATCCGGCCGTTGACGCGTCATTGCGTGCCGCTGCCCGATACCAGCTTCAAGGCGCCTAAAGCGGGCGGCCTCGCATCATAAGGCAAACAGCCGCCGGCCAGGCGTCATTCGACGATCTGGCGTACCTCGATGGCTTGCAGCCATTTCACGTGGCGCGGACCGGTACGCTTGTCCTTGCCTGAAATCAGCGCGAGCGGGCCTTCGTCGGCGCCCAGCGGCTTGCCGTCTCGTTCGAACAGCACCAGCACGTCGTCGCCGACCTGCGAATTGAACAGCTCGCTCCACGAGAAGATCACCTTGTAGCCGTCGTCGGCGGTGGCGATGACGGCCAGTTTCTTGACGGTATGGTGGTCGCGCGTGACGACTTGGGCCTGTTCCAGGATGTCGCGCAGGCGCACGCCGCGCACACGCACCGGTTTTCCCGCGTCGGCGCCGTTGCGGCCGGGCAGTTGCAGCTCGCTGATTTGCCGCGGCGGGTAGCCGCGTAGGTCGTCGGCGCGCAGCGTCAGCTTGCGTTCGACGGCGCCGGACACGGTGACGCTTGGGCTTGCCGCGGCCGGCGCCGTGGCGTCATGGGCGCAGCCCGGCGCGCAGGCGGCGAGCGCGCCGGCCATCGTCAAGGTGCGAAATATAGAGGACATCATGGGTTTTCAATTCGATTTCGTTATATTATTGCGAATATAGCACGCTGCGTCACTTGTCGTCTACGTTGCGCAACAGCAGCGCCAACGCGTCCAGATGCGTTGCCGGGGGGGGGGGGGGGGGGGGGGGGAGGGGGGGGGAGGGGGGAGGGGGGGGGGGGGGGGGGAGGGGGGAGGGGGGAGGGGGGGGGGGGGGTGGGGGGGGGGGGGGGGGGGGGGGGTGGGGCGCCCCCCCCCTCCAG
>NZ_JBJXIB010000165.1:0-10643 GCF_046115965.1 Janthinobacterium sp. CG_23.3
CCCCCCCCCCCCCCCCCCCCCCCCCCCCCCCCCCCCCCCCCCCCCCCCCCCCCCCCCCCCCCCCCCCCCCCCCCCCCCCCCCCCCCCCCGCCACCACAGCGCCGCCTGCAGCGCGACGCCGACCGCCACCAGCGCCAGCAGCGCGAAAAATTCGATTTGGGTCATGACTCAAAAAAGTAAAAGCACATCAGTCGGGTTTGTTGCGCATCCAATCGGCGGTCTGGAAGAACGACTCCATCAGGCGCAACCGCAGCGACTCCTCGATGCCGGCGTCCTGCATGGCCCAGGCCATGCAGCGCAACCACTGGTCGCGCTCGCTGGTGCCGATGGCGAACGGCATATGGCGGGCGCGCAGGCGCGGGTGGCCGAAACGCTCGACGAACAGGTCGGGGCCGCCCATCCAGCCGGTCAAAAACCAGAACAGCTTGTCGCGCGAGCCGTCGGTGGCGGGCGGATGCATGGCGCGGATGCCGGCGAACTCCGGCTCCAACTCCATCAAATCATAAAAGCGGTCCACCATCGCGCGCAGCGTGGACTCGCCGCCTATCGTTTGGTACAAGGAAATGGGTTCAGTCATAGCCGCCATCATAGCGCAAGCGCACTCGGGAGTCAGGTCGCGCCACGGCGCTGTCAACGCCCCCGGCTCGCTACACCGCTGGGCTTGTCGCGCGGGCGGGCGGCTTAGACTAGGGCCAGACCGCCCATGCGGCGCGTCGAGGACCAACTGCCGAGGTCGGTTTCGTCGCGGATCGCCGCGCACGCCGCCAGCAGTTGCGCGATGTCCGCCTCGCTCAGGCAGGCGTTCAGCGTCAGCCGCACCAGCGAGCGGTTTTTCGGCGTCGCCGGCGCGCAGAACATGGCGCCGTAGATGCCGTGCCGCTCCAGCGCCTTGCGCAGCGCCAGCGTGCGCGGCTCCGGCCCGGCTTCCAGCGCGATGATCTGCTCGCTGCCGTCGTCGACGTTGTAGCCCTGCGCGCGCAGGCCGGCGCGGATGCGCAGCGTATGCCGGCGCAGCGCCGCGCGGCGCTCGTCGGCGCCGCGGATGAAGTCGAGCGCGGCGTCGAACCACGCCAGTTCGTGCCCCAGCAGGCAGGAGCTGAAGATGGCCGGGCGCGACTCCGACAGGAAGTAGCCCTTGAAGCGGCTCGAGCAGGTGATGAAGCCGGCCCGCCCGGCGAACGCCTTGGCCAGCGAGGCGGTGCGGAAATGCACCCGCTCCGACAGCCCCGCCTGCGCCACCAGCCCGGCCCCCTGCGGCCCGTGCGTGCCCAGCGAGTGCGATTCGTCGACCACGACGATGCTGCCGCTGCGTTCGGCGATGTCGAGCAGCTCGAACAGCGGCGCCAGGCTGCCGTTGGTGCTGTAGAGCGCGTCGACGACGATCACGCCGCGGCCGTGCTTGCCCACCTGGCGCTGCAAATGCCCCATGTCGTTGTGCAGGAAGGCCACCGGCTGCGCCTGCGCCGATTGCACCCCCTCCCACAGCGAGGCGTGCGCCTGCATGTCGAGGTAGACCGGCACGCCCGGTCCGGCGATGCTTTGCAGCAGGCCGACGTTGGCGGCCCAGCCCGACTGCGCCAGCACGCCGTCCTCGGCGCCCATGAAGGCCGCCAGTTTTTGCTCGAGCCGGTGCTGCGGGCTGCCGCTTTGCAGGTACACCGCCGACATCAGCAGTTCGCCCTGGTTCGCCGCCATGCTGCGCATCTGCGCCTGCAACAGGCTCGGCTCCGCGCCCAGGCACAGGTAGTCGTTGCCGGCGAGGAAAATCGCCCCCGGCTGCGGCGGCTGCCAGGCGTGCGGATGCTCGCCCCCCAGCAGTTTTTCGATGCGCGTGACGTGGTGCTGGTCCATGCGGCGCTCGACGAAGTCGCCCAGGCAGTGCTCGGCGGCGGGTCGGCCCGAAATGGCGCTGGCGCCGGCGGTAGCGTATAACATTTTTTCCCCTTATTCTGATGATTGTGTGACCTAAGGCAAAACCTTGACGCCACTGGAAACCGGGGGCTTGATATATGTCAACTACAGTGCCGATAGTTTCCTATTCCACATCAATTCAATGGACTATGCGATATTGATAAAAGTCAAGCTGACGCCATGACCCGACGACGACCACAACGATGGATGCATTGGCAGCTTGGCCTGGTCCGTTCCCTGCTGGGGGCCAACGAATACGCCGCCACCCGCGTGGTGCTGCTGTGTTGGATCGGCGCCGTCGCGATTCCCGCCTGCTACGTGACGTGGCGCTATTTTTTACCGCAGACCTATGAAAACGTGGTGCTGCGCTGCATCGGCATCGGCCTGTGCCTGATCGGCCTGTTCGCGCGCCGCTTCAGCAAGCGCGAACTCGACATCTTCCTGCTGGTCGCGCTGAGCTACCTGATCCCCTTTTTCTTCACCTTCATGTTCTTGATGAACCACGCCTCGGCGGTCTGGACCCAGACGCTGCTGGTCGGCCTGGTCGTGCTGTTCCACTTCGACATGGCGCTGGCCGGCGTCGCCTACGCGGTCGGCACCGCGCTGGCCTGCGTCGGCGTGCTGATCGCCGGCGAGGGCGCGGTGCTGCTGAGCAAGCCGGTGCTGCAACAGTTGCCGATCCACTGCTTCACCATCGCCGTGCTGTCGGTAGCCAAGGTCGGGCGCAACGTGCTGGCGCAGGAAAAGCTGGCCGGACTGGGCGCCGGACTGGCCACCGTGGCGCACGAGTTGCGCACCCCGCTCACCAGCGTCGACGCCAACGCCCGCGGCTTGAACCGCTTGCTGCAGCAAGACCAGGTCAACAGCGACAGCGCCCACGAGGCGCTGACCCGGATCCAGTTCGAAGTGCGCCACATGAACCACATGATCGACCTGTTCCTGCTCAGCGCCAGCGCGGTCAACCGCAACCTGCAGCCGAACGAGGCGGTCTCGATGGCGGCGACGGTCGACTCGGTGATCAAGCGCTATCCCTTCGCCGGCCAGCTCCAGCAAAATTCGGTGGTGGTCGAGGTGCGCGGCAATTTCATGTTCGCCGGCCAGAGCGAGCTGGCCGTGGTGATCCTGCTGAACCTGCTGCGCAACGCGCTCAAGGCGGTGCAGCGCGCCGGCAAGGGCCGCGTGCGCATCATCATCGACGGCGCCCGCCGCACGCCGCGGCTGCTGTTTATCGACACCGGCTGCGGCATCGCGCCGCGCCACCTGCCCTTGATTTTCCAGCGCTTCTACTCGTATCCGGCGCACAACGGCACCGGCATCGGCCTGGCCCTGTGCAAGGAAATCGTCGAAGCCTGGCAGGCGCGCATCCGCTGCGTCTCGCGCGAGACGGCCTACGCGATCTTCGTGCTGGAATTCCCCCTGAACGCGCCGGCGCGCGCCCCCGGCCCCCCCGGCATCCCCGGCCTCCATTAAGGCGACGTATGCACCTGCCCGTCTACACCCACCCGAGCCTGACCGTGCTGATCGACGACAGCGACTCCTTCCTGCGCAGCCTGTCGTTCCAGCTCGACCCGGCGCTGGCCAGGAAGACCTTCCACGACACCACCGCCGCGCTGGGCTGGCTGCGCCAGAGCCCGCGCTGCGGCGCCTCGCCGATGCAGGTCAATTTCGACGCGCCCAACCTGCCGCCGGACTACTGCAACGTCGCCGTCGACATCGAGAGCATCTACCGCATCAGCGGCCACGCCGAGCGCTTTTCGGTGCCGTCGGTGCTGGTCATCGATTACTCGATGCCGCAGATGAACGGCATCGAGTTTTGCGAGGTGGTGCGCGATCTGCCGTGCAAAAAAATCCTATTTACCGGCGCGGCCGACGAAAAAATCGCCGTCACCGCCTTCAACCGCGGCCTGATCGACCGCTACATCAAGAAAAGCGAGGACGACGCGCTCGACACGCTGGAACTCGAAATCCGCGCGCTGCAAACCGCCTTCTTCGCCGAACAGTCGGAAACCCTGCGCGACGTGCTGCTGCTGCACAACTACCAGTTCCTCGGCGACCCGGCGCTGGCGGCCGTGGTCGGCACGCTGATCGCCCGGCACGGCTTTGTCGAGCACTACATCTTCCCGAACCCGACCGGCATCCTGTTCTTCGACCGCGACGGCAACGCCCGCCTGATGATCGTCGAGACCGAAAAGGGCATGCGCGCGCAGTACGAGATCGCCCGCGACAGCGACGCCCCGGCCTCGCTGCTGAGCGCCCTGCTGGAGCAGCGCGTGCTGCCGTTCTTTTCGGCCGCCGGCGGCGACGGCATGTACCACGCCGCCGTCGGCGACAACTGGTACCGCTACTGCTGCGCGCCGCAGGTCTGCCGCGGCGACGAGACCTATTTCTGGGCGCTGTTCGACCTGCCGGCGCACTACTTCGACCGGCCGGTGTTCCCCTACGCGCAGCACCTGCGCGAGCACGGCGGCGCGTGAGGCGGCGCCAACGCCAAAAAAAACCAGGGGCAAAGAGCCCCCGGCCCGCCGCCGCCTATCCTTCGCGCAGGGTTTGCAGCGGCGGTTGCTTGAGCACGTTGCGCAGGCCCAGCCAGCCGCCGGCGATGGCGCACAGCGCGCCCGTCACCAGCCCGGCCAGCCAGACGCCGGAACCGAAGCTCCATTCGAACTTGAACTGGTAGGTCGCCAGCGCCCAGCCCATCGCCGAGGCGCCGGCCGCCGCCAGCAGGCCGGCCAGCGCCCCCACCAGCATAAATTCGATCAGCTGCGCCTGCGACAACTGGCGCCGCGTCGCGCCCAGCGCGCGCAGCAGGCCGGCCTCGCGGGTGCGCTCGTCCTGCGACCCCATCAGCGCGGCGTACAACACCAGCACGCCGGCCGCCAGCGTGAACGAGAACAGGAACTCGACCGCCGTGACGACTTGTTCCAGCACCGCCTGCACCTGCTTGAGCACGCCGCCGACGTCGATTACCGTCAGGTTCGGATAGTCGCGCGTCAGGGCATTGCCCAGCGCCGCCTGGGCGCGCGGCAGGTGGAACGCGGTGATCCAGCTTTGCGGCGTGTCGGCCATCGCCGCCGGGTTGATGATGACGAAGAAGTTCACCTTCATCGACCCCCATTCGAGCTTGCGCAGGCTGGTCACGGCCGCCTCCACCGGCGTGCCGGCGATGTCGAAGCGCAGCTTGTCGCCCAGCTTCAGATTCAGCGTCTTGGCGATGCCCTCCTCGACCGAGGCCTCGGCCGGCGCGCCGGCGCGGTCGGCGAACCATCTGCCGGCGACGATCTTGTTCTGTTCCTGCATCTGCGCCATCGTCGACAGGTTGAATTCGCGCTCGGCCAGGTTCTTGGCGCGCTCCTCGGTGTACGTCGCCGGCGTGATGGCCGCGCCGTTCACCGCCACCAGGCGCCCGCGTATCATCGGGTACAGCGGCGCGTTGACGACGCCGGCGCCGGCCAGCCGGCGCGCGATCTCGGCCTTCTGCTCCGGCTGGATGTTGATGATGAAGCGGTTCGGCGCGTCCGCCGGGGTGGCGTTGCGCCAGGCCGTCATCAGGTCGCCGCGCACCACCGTCAGCAGCAGCAGGGCCATCAGGCCCAGCGCCAGCGACACCACCTGGACGATGGTGGCGCCGGGGCGGCGCTGCAGCGACGTCACGGCGAAGCGCCAGCTTTGATGGTTGACGGCGCCGCGCAGCGTCTTCAGCGACTTCAGGCCGAGCCAGGCCACCAGCGCGAACAGCGCGAAGCCGCCGAGGAAGCCGAGCGCGGTCAGCAGCGCCAGTTGCGCGTCGCCGGCCTGCCACAGCAGCAGCAGCACGAAGCTGCCCAGGCCCAGGCCGTAGGTGGCCAGGGCCAGCGGCTGCGGCGCCGCCTGCTCGCGGCGGATCACGCGGTTGTGCGGCACGTTGCGCAGTTGCAGAATCGGCGGCAGGGCGAAGCCGAGCAGCAGCAACATGCCGGTGGCCACGCCGTGCAGCGCCGGCAGCGCCGACACCGGCGGCAAGTCGCTTTGCACCAGCTTGCCCAGCAGTTCGAGCAACAGCAGGTGGCCGCCGAAGCCGACCGCCACGCCGACCACGCTGCCGGCCAGGCCGACCAGCGCGAATTCAATCAGGTACATCGCCGTCGCCTGGTTTTGCGTCAGGCCCAGGCAGCGCAGCATGGCGCAGGCGTCCAGGTGGCGCAGCATGAAGCGGCGCGCCGCCATCGCCACGGCCACCGCCGCCAGCAGCGCCGACAGCAGCCCGACCAGCGACAGGAAGCGGTCGGCCCGTTCCAGCGTCGACTGCATCTCCGGCCGGCCCGTTTCGAGCGAGTCGATGCGCACGCCCTTGAGCGCCGCGTCCTTGATCTGCGTCTCCAACCAGGCTTGGTACGCGGCCGCGGCGGCGCCCTGCCCGGCCGACGCCGACGCCAGCAGCAGCCGGTAGGTGACGCGCGCGCCCGGTTGCACCAGGCCGGTGGCGGCCAGTTCGCTCAAGGGCAGCATCACGCGCGGCGCGAAGTTGAGGAAGGCGGCGCCGCGGTCCGGTTCGCTGGCGATCAATTGGGCGATCGTGAAGCGCTTCTCGCCCAGCTGGATGGTGTCGCCGACGCGCGCCTTCAGGCCCGGCAGGATGCCGGCGTCGACCCACACCGTGCCCGGCGCCGGAATGGCCTCGGTGGCCGCGCCCTCGCCTTCGCCCGCCTGCTCGGGCGCGGTGCTGATTTTCAGCCGGCCGCGCAGCGGGTAGTGTTTCGAGACCGCCTTGATCGAGGCCAGTTGCGCCACCGATTGCTCGCCCTCGCCGGCCTGCGCCATGCTGGGGAAGACCACGGTTTGGGCGATGCGCAGCCCGCGCCGCTCGGCCTCGGCCAGCCAGGCCGGGTTCAGCGGGTTGTCGGCGTTGACCACCAGGTCGGCGCCCAGCAACTGGTGGGCGTCGCGGTTCAGGCCGGCGCGCAGCCGGTCGACGAAGAAACCCACCGCCGACAACGACGCGACGGCGACGATCAGCGCCACCAGCAGGAAGCGCAACTGGCCGGCGCGCCAGTCGCGCGCGGTCATTTTCAGGGAAAGGCTCAACATGGTGTGTTCCAGACGGCGCGGACGCAATGGGGGGGGAGGCAAAGCCGGCGGGCGGACGCGCCGCCGGCGCACGCGATTAAACGGCCTTAGACGGCGGCGGCGGCGAAAAAGGCGTCGACCTCGTCGAGGTAGGCTTGCTTGGCCGCGGCCGGCAGGAAGGCGGCGGTAAAGCCGTTGCGCGCCAGCGTGCGCGCGTGCGCCAGGCCGAGCGGCAGCGCCTCGAACACGGCCAGGAAGTTGGCGCTCATGTAGCCGCCGAAATAGGCCGGGTCGTCCGAGTTGACGGTGACCAGCAGGCCGGCGTCGAGCAGTTGCAGCAGATTGTGCTCGGCCATCGTGTCGAACACGCACAGCTTGGTGTTCGACAGCGGGCACACCGTCAGCGCGATCTGCTCGCGCGCCAGGCGCCGCGTCAGCGCGGCGTCCTCCAGGCAACGCACGCCATGGTCGATGCGCTCGACCTTGAGCACGTCGAGCGCGGTTTCAATGTAGGCCGGCGGCCCTTCCTCGCCGGCGTGGGCGACGACGTGGAAGCCCAGTTCGCGGCAGCGCGCGAACACCCGCGCGAACTTCTCCGGCGGGTTGCCGACCTCGGACGAGTCGAGGCCGATGCCGATGAACTTGTCGCGCTGCGGCAGCGCCGCTTCCAGCGTGGCGAAGGCGTCCTCTTCCGACAGGTGGCGCAGGAAGGACAGGATCAGCGTGGCGCTGACCGGGCTGTCCTGGCAGGCGCGGTGGATGCCGCCGATGACCGCTTCGATCGGCACGCCGCGCGCGGTGTGGGTTTGCGGGTCGAAGAAAATCTCGGCGTGGCGCACGTTGTCGGCTTGCGCCCGCGCCAGGTAGGCGCTGGTCATGTCGTAGAAATCCTGCTCTTTCAGCAGCACGCTTGCGCCCGCGTAATAGATGTCCAGAAACGACTGCAAGTCCTCGAAGGCGTAGGCCAGGCGCAGTTGCTCGACCGATTCATAGGCCAGCGCCACGGCGTTGCGCCGCGCCAGCGCAAAGATCAGTTCGGGCTCCAGCGAGCCCTCGATATGGATGTGTAGTTCGGCCTTCGGCATGCCTTGCAGCAGCGCGCGCAATGCGTCGTTCATCATGTGTTTTTTCCCTTCGATTCGCGGATACGTACGTCAATAGGCAGGCATCTTAGCGCAAGATCGGCGGCGCCACTTGCCGCCGCCGCGCTTTGCTGCGCCGCACCGTCGCGCGCCGGCGCGGCCAGCCCCTGCGCGGCGCTTGAGAAATGTCGTTTTATGGCGAATAAAATGGCAGAAAATCCACTCGAATTGCGCCAAATTTTTTAGATTTCCCCAATGAAATCAATAATTTACGATGGGGTATTAAGGATATTACGACATATCTTTTGACTTCCTGAACTAATAGAGCAATAATAAATTTCATAAGCGTAAGTTGCGTTATAAAGACATACAACAGGCCAGCCAGCGGTTCCAGCACGCGGCACCGTCATCAGCATTTCGGGTCCGGGCAAGCCGGACTTGGCACAGGCCGCCGGCGCACCATTACAACAGGGAATACGCGAACTTTTTTACCGATAAAAGGCCAGGCAGGGAGCGAGGCGCCCACTGCCGATAACAGTGACTAGCAGGTTTACATCAAAGGACATTCAAATGACCATTTTTGACAACTACGCAGCACGCTACGAGCGGACCCGGGAAGAGGAAATGTCTCTGACCGACTATCTGGCTCTGTGCAAAAAGGACAGGCTCACCTACGCCAGCGCGCCCGAGCGCATGCTCGCCGCGATCGGCGAACCGAGCCTGGTCGACACCCGCAACGACACCCGCCTGTCGCGCATCTTCGCCAACAAGATCATCAAGATCTATCCGGCCTTCCGCGAGTTCTACGGCACCGAGGAGGTCATCGAACAGGTGGTGTCCTATTTCCGCCACGCCGCCCAGGGCCTGGAGGAGCGCAAGCAGATCCTGTATCTGCTCGGTCCCGTCGGCGGCGGCAAATCGTCGATCGCCGAAAAGCTCAAGTCGCTGATGGAACACGTGCCCTTCTACTGCCTGAAGGGTTCGCCGGTGAACGAATCGCCGCTGGGCCTGTTCAACGAAGAGGAGGACGGCGTCATCATGGAGGAGGACTACGGCATCCCGCGCCGTTACCTGCGCAACATCCCGTCGCCGTGGGCGGTCAAGCGCCTGCACGAGTTCAACGGCGACATCAACCAGTTCCGCGTCGTCAAGCGCTACCCTTCCGTGCTCAAGCAAATCGCCATCTCGAAAACCGAGCCGGGCGACGAAAACAACCAGGACATCTCCTCGCTGGTGGGCAAGGTCGACATCCGCAAGCTGGAAGACTACGCCCAGGACGACCCGGACGCCTACAGCTATTCCGGCGGCCTGTGCCTGGCCAACCAGGGCTTGATGGAATTCGTCGAGATGTTCAAGGCGCCGATCAAGGTGCTGCATCCGCTGCTGACGGCCACCCAGGAGGGCAACTACAAGGGTACCGAGGGCTTCGGCGCGATCCCCTTCGACGGCATCATCCTGGCCCACTCGAACGAGTCGGAGTGGAAGACCTTCAAGAACAACCGCAACAACGAGGCTTTCCTCGACCGTATCTATATCGTCAAGGTGCCGTACTGCCTGCGCGTCAGCGACGAGATCAAGATCTACGACAAGCTGGTGGCCAACTCCTCGCTGCTGAAGGCCCCTTGCGCCCCCGGCACCTTGAAGATGATGGCGCAGTTCGCGATCCTGTCGCGCCTGAAGGACCCGGAAAATTCCAGCATCTTCAGCAAGATGCTGGTCTACGACGGCGAAAACCTGAAGGACACCGATCCGAAGGCCAAGTCGATGCACGAGTACGTCGACTACGCCGGCGTCGACGAGGGCATGAACGGGCTGTCGACGCGCTTCGCCTTCAAGATCCTGTCGAAGGTGTTCAACTTCGACACCACCGAGGTGGCGGCCAATCCGGTGCATCTGCTGTACGTGCTGGAGCAGCAGGTCGAGCGCGAGCAGTTCCCGCCCGAAACCGAGCAGCGCTATTTCTCCTACATCAAGGAGCACCTGGCGCAGCGCTACGTCGAGTTCATCGGCAAGGAGATCCAGACCGCCTACCTGGAGAGCTATTCCGAGTACGGCCAGAACATCTTCGACCGCTACGTCACCTTCGCCGACTTCTGGATCCAGGACCAGGAATACCGCGACCCGGACACCGGCGAGAGTTTCGACCGCGAATCGCTGAACAACGAACTGGAGAAAATCGAGAAACCGGCCGGTATTTCCAATCCGAAGGACTTCCGCAACGAGATCGTCAACTTCGGTCTGCGCGCGCGGGCGCACAACGGCGGCAAGAACCCGGCCTGGACCAGCTACGAGAAATTCCGCACCGTGATCGAGAAAAAGATGTTCTCGAACACCGAGGAATTGTTGCCGGTGATTTCCTTCAACGCCAAGGCCAGCGCCGACGACGCCAACAAGCACGCCGACTTCGTCGCCCGCATGGTCGAAAAAGGCTACACCGCCAAGCAGGTGCGGCTGTTGTGCGAATGGTATTTGCGCGTGAGGAAGTCTTCTTAAGCCGGCAGTGGGATAACCCGGTGGGGGGGGGGGGGGGGGGGGGGGGGGGGGGGGGGGGGGGGGGGGGGGGGGGGGGGGGGGGGGGGGGGGGGGGGGGGGGGGGGGGGGGGGGGG
>NZ_JBJXIB010000166.1:0-10421 GCF_046115965.1 Janthinobacterium sp. CG_23.3
CCTCAAACAGAGACACCCCCCACCCCCCCCCACCTCACACAAAGCCCGCCTCGCCCGATGCTCGTTCCCCCCCCCCTCCTCCTCCCTCTCCCTTCCCCCCCCCCCCCCCCCCCCCCCCCGAACCTGGCCTCGGTGGCCGCCTACGCCGCCCATTCCGGCGAATCGGTCAACATCGAGGACGTCTACCAAGCCGGCGAATTCAACTTCTCCGGCATGCTGGCCTTCGACCGCCACTACGGCTACCACTCGCAGTCCTTCCTGACGGTGCCGATGAACGACCACGAGGGCGCGCTGATCGGCGTGCTGCAGCTGATCAACGCGAAGGACCCGGCCACCGGCGCCGTGCGCGCCTTCTCGCCGACCGACCAGCGCTTCATCGAGGCGCTGGCGGCGCAGGCGGGCGTGGCCATCACCCACCAGCAACTGGTGCTGCAACTCGAGCACCTGCTCGAGGCGCTGGTCAACCTGATCAACATCGGCATCGACGAAAAGTCGCATTACACCGGCCGCCACTGCCAGTTGGTGCCGCTGCTGACGATGATGCTGGCCGAGGCGGTGCATCGGAGCGACAGCGGGCCGATGGCCGCCTTCCGCATGAGCGAGGACGACCGCAAGGAGCTGTGGCTGGCCGGCCTGCTGCACGACTGCGGCAAGATCGCCACGCCGGTGCACGTGGTCGACAAGGCCACCAAGCTGCAAACCATTTTCGACCGCATCGCGCTGCTCGACACGCGCTTCGAGGTGCTGATGCGCGACGCCGAAATCGCCGCGCTGAAGCAGAAGCTGGCCGGCCCGGACGGCCACGCCGCCATCGAGCGCGAGCTGGCCGAACGGCTGGCGGCGCTGGCCGCCGAGCGCGACTTCCTGCGCCAGGCCAACGTCGGCGGCGAGGCCATGGCGCCGGCCGACCAGGAGCGCGTGCGGCAGATCGCGCGGCGGCGCTGGGTCGGCCCGGACGGCGCCGAGCGCGATTTCCTCGACGCCGACGAGCTGGCCAACCTGACCATACGCTACGGCACCCTGACCGAAGCCGAGCGCCAAGTCATCAACCAGCACATCTCGCTGACGATCCGCATGCTCGAAGCCTTGCCTTGGCCCAAGCACCTGCGCAACGTGCCGGAATACGCCGGCGGCCACCACGAACGCATGGACGGCAAGGGCTATCCGCGCGGCCTGGCGAAGGCGCACATGTCGGTGCAGGCGCGGTTGATGGCCATCGCCGACATTTTCGAGGCGCTGACGGCGGCCGACCGGCCGTACAAGAAGGGCAAGCTGCTGTCGGAGTCGCTGCACATCCTCGGCAACATGAGCCTGGGCGGCCACATCGACCCGGACCTGTTCGACATATTTATCCGCAGCAAGGTCTACCTGGAGTTCGCCAGCCAACACGTCGACCCGCGCCAGGTCGACGCCGTCGACGAGGCGGCCATTCCCGGCTACGTGCCGTGAACGGCGTGAAGTTAAGGGGCCGCCAACGCCAAGGCCAAGCAAACCCAAGGAGCCGGGGCCAGACCCCCGGGGACACGGCGTCGCCGCCTGGCCGCGGGGTTACGCCGCCGGTTTTAATAATGTCAACGGCGCCGCCACCAAGATAGATGTGGCGGCAACATAGTTGCAACATTACAATGATCTTTTTTTTTCAGCCGGAGCGCGCATGGCCCTGATCTCGAACCAATGGCGCAAGCGCCTGAGCAAGTACGGCGCGCGCTGGACGCTCGGCCTGGCGCTGACCCTGCTGGCGGCGGCCAGCAGCATCGGCCTGCTCGACAGCGGGCCGATCGAGCGGCTCGATTCGATGGCGGCCGACCTGCGCATGCGCCTGGAACCGGCCCAGCTCGACCCGCGCGTGGTGATCGTCGACATCGACGAGAAAAGCCTGAACGCGGTCGGGCGCTTCCCGTGGAGCCGCGACGTCCAGGCGCGCCTGGTGCGCCAGCTAACCGGCCACTATAAGGTGGCGGCGCTGGGCTTCGATATCTCCTTCCCCGAGCCCGACACCAGTTCGGGCTACGCGGTGCTGGAGAAGCTGGCCCAGGGCGAACTGGCCGGCGTCGACGGCCTGAAGCAGCGGCTCGCCGCGCTCAAGCCGCAAATGGATTACGACGGCCTGTTCGCCGCGGCGATGGCCGGCCAGCCGGTGGTGCTGGGCTACAGCGTCTCGGAACAGCAGCGCAAGGGCGTGCTGCCGGCGCCGGCCTTCAAGGCGGGCGAGCTGAACGGGCGCGCGGTGACGGCGCTGTCGCCGCGCGGCTACGAGGCCAACATCGCCCAGTTGCAAAACGCCGCCCGCGGCGCCGGCATCTTCACCGCGCTGACCGACGCCGACGGCGTGGTGCGCTCCTCGACGCTGCTGCAAAAAATCGGCGACGCCTACTACCCGTCGCTGTCGCTGGCCACCGCCGCCGTCTACCTGCAGGCCAGGGCGATCGCGCCGCACTTCACGCAAAGCGCCGACAGCATGTCGGCGGCCGACCTGGAGAACGGCGGGCTGGAAAAAATCCTGCTGTTCACGCCGGCCGGCCAGGTCGGCATTCCGGTCGGCGAGGCGCTCACCACCATCGTCCAGTTCCGCGGCGCCGGCGGGCCGCGCGGCGGCGCCTTCCGCTACGTCTCGGCGGCCGACGTGCTGAGCGGGGCGGTGCCGCCGGCGCAGCTGCGCGGCGCCATCGCCCTGGTCGGCACCACCGCGCCGGGCATCAACGATATCCGCGCCACCCCGGTCAACCCGGAATACCCGGGGGTCGAGGTGCACGCCAACCTGATCAAGTCGATCCTCGACGGGCGCTTCAAGTCGCGCCCCTACTACGCGCTGGCGATCGAGTTCATCGAGGTGCTGGCGCTGGGCCTGCTGCTGACGGCGGCGCTGGCGGTGCTGTCGCCGGCCGCCTCGATCGCGCTGGCGCTGGCCGCGCTGCTGGCCGCCGCCGGCTTCAACTACTATATGTACAGCGCGCAGGACGCGGTCCTCAACATCGCCGCCATCACGCTGCTGGTGCTGGCGTTGTTCATGCTGAACCTGGGCTGGGGCTACTACTTCGAGTTCCGCAAGGGCCGCGCGCTGGTGTCGCGCTTCGGCGAATACGTCGCCCCCGAACTGGTGGCCGAGATGGCCGACAACCCGGAGCAATACAATATGGACGGCGAGAGCCGCGAGCTGACGGTGCTGTTCGTCGACGTGCGCGGCTTCACCACCATTTCCGAGGGCCTGACGCCGAAGGCGCTGCGCGAATACATCAACCTGTACCTGACGGCGATGTCCGAGGACATCCGCGACAGCCACCACGGCACCCTCGACAAGTACATCGGCGACGCCGTCATGGCCTTCTGGGGCGCGCCGGTGGCCTTCGCCGACCACGCCAGCCGCGCCGTCGCCACCGCGCTGCTGATGCAGCGCAGCGCGCGGCGCCTGAACGACGAGTTCATCGCCCGCGGCTGGCCGCCGCTGAAGATCGGCATCGGCGTCAACAGCGGCCCGATGCACGTCGGCGACATGGGCTCGCGCATCCGCCGCGCCTACACGGTGATGGGCGACGCCGTCAACCTCGGTTCGCGCCTGGAGGGTATCACCAAGGTCTACGGCGTCGGCATCGCGGTCGGCGCCACCACCCGCGCCGCCGCCCCCGAATTCGCCTACCGCGAACTGGACCTGGTGCGCGTCAAGGGCAAGCTGGAGCCGGTGGCGATCTTCGAGCCGCTGCTGCCGGCCGAGCAGGCCGGCGCGGCGCTGCTGGCCGAGCTGGAGCGTTGGCGGCGCGCGCTGGCGCTGGTGCGCGCGCAGCAGTGGGACGGCGCCGCCGAGCTGGTCGGCGAGCTGGCGCGCGACCGCCCGGACGTCGCGCTGTACCGCCTGTACGCCGAGCGCATCGCCCGCTACCGCGTCGAGCCGCCGGGCGTGGATTGGGACGGCGTGACGGCGTTCACCACCAAGTAAGGCCGGCGCGGCCGGGCCGTTGTTGCAAACGCACCATAGCGTACCCGGCCGATGCGGCGCGGCGTATTGAAAGCGGCGAAAATTACTGACCGCCAAGGGTAAAGCGGACTACACTGCGAGCATGCTCGCCGTGAGGCCGCGGCCGTTGATGCCGCCCATGGCGAGCGGCCACGACTATTCAAGCAATGCGCCGCCCGCGACACCCGTATTCAGTCAGGAGTTGACCAATGAAACACCGATTACTGCGCCTGCTTGCCGGCTCGGTCCTGTCCGTCGCCGCCGCCGCCGCGTGCGGCGCGGACGACGCCGCCGCCGCCGCGCTGCGCTTCGACATCAGCCGCTTCGACGTCAGCGGCAACAGCCTGCTCGATCCGGCCGAGGTGGCGCGGGTGCTGGCGCCGTTCGCCGGCAAGCAGCGCGACTTCGGCGACATCCAGCGCGCGCTCGAGGCGCTCGAGGCGGCCTTCCACCAGCGCGGCTACAGCGTGGTCCAGGTCGAGCTGCCCGAGCAGGAGCTGAACCGCGACGTGGTCCTGCTGCGCGTGGTCGAAAACCGCATCGGCCGGGTCAGCGTCAGCGGCAACCGCCACGTCGACGAGGCCAACGTGCGGCGCGCGCTGCCGGCCCTGGTCGAGGGGCGCACCCCGAACATGGCGGCGTTGTCGACCGGCCTGCGGCTGGCCAACGACAACCCGGCCCGCAAGATCACGCTCAAGCTGCAAAGCGGCGAGGCTAGCGGCGAGGTCGACGCCGCCCTCGAGGTGGCCGACGAGCGCCCGTGGAAGGTCAGCGCCAACCTCGACAACGCCGGCACCGAACAAACCGGCAAGAACCACCTTGGCGTGGTGCTGCAGCACGCCAACCTGTGGGGCCGCGACCATGTGCTGAGCCTGCAGTACACCACCAGCGTGCAAGAGCCGAGCCGGGTCGCCGTGTACGGCCTGGGCTACCACCTGCCGCTGTACGCGCGCGGCGACTCGATCGACCTGTTCGCCAGCTATTCGAACGTCGACTCCGGCTCGGTCGCCGCCGGCATTTTCGACCTGGCCGTCAGCGGCAAGGGCGCCGTCGCCGGCGCCCGCTACAACCAGTACCTGGCGCGCGCCGACAAGCACGAGGGCAAGCTGGTGTACGGCGTCGACTTCAAGGCCTACAAGAACAACGTCGAGTTGCAGGGCCTGGGGTTGCAACTGGGCCGCGACGTCACCGTGCACCCGCTCAGCGTGGCTTACCTGGGCAGCTGGACGCTGGAGCGCGGCGAGGCCAACCTCGCCGTGACGCTGCTGCACAACGTCGCCGGCGGCGCCCACGGCGCCCAGAAAGACTTCGACGCGGCGCGCAACGGCGCGCGCGCCAACTACCGCGCGCTGCGGCTGGCCTCCAGCCTGAGCCGGCTGCTGCCGGGCGACTGGCAGGCGCGCGCCGTCGTCAACGGCCAGTACACGCCGGACGCGCTGGTGCCGGGCGAGCAGTTCGGCGCCGGCGGCGCCGGCTCGGTGCGCGGCTTCGCCGAACGGGCGCTGTCCGACGACGCCGGCGTGGCCGCCAACCTCGAGTTGTACACGCCGAACTGGTGCGGCGGCGCGCGTTGGCAATGCCGCGCGCTGGCGTTCTACGACGCCGCCCACCTGTGGCGCCGGCACGCGCTGGCCGGCGAGGCCGGCGGCAACGGCATCGGCAGCGCCGGCCTGGGCCTGCGCGTGCAGTTCGCCGACATGGCCAGCCTGCAGCTCGATTACGGCCACGTGCTGCGCGCCGCCAGCGCAGCGGCGGCCGACGGCAACCGCCTGCACCTCAGACTCGCGCTGTCGTACTAGCACTATTAGTCACACTAGCAACACCCGGAACCATTAGGACCACCCGATGAAAACCCAGCCCGCCAAAGTCGCCGCCCGTCGCCCCGCCCCGTCCCGCCAGCCGCCGTTGCGGCGCACCTGCCTGGCCCTGCTGATCGGCGCCTGCTTCGGCCCGGCGCTGGCGCAACCGACGCTGCCGCAGGTGGTCAACGGCCTGGCCACGTTCGCGCGGCAGGGCAATGTGTTTTCCATCACGAATACGCCGAACGCCATCATCAACTGGCAAAGTTTCTCGGTTAATCCGGGCGAGCTGACGCGCTTCATCCAGCAAAGCGCCGGTAGTAGCGTGCTCAACCGCATTACCGGCCAGGACCCCAGCCGCATCCTCGGCGCGCTGCAGTCGAACGGCCGGGTGTTCCTGGTCAACCCGAACGGCGTGCTGTTCGGGCGCGACGCGCGCGTCGACGTCAACGGCCTGGTGGCGTCCAGCCTGGCCATCTCGAACGGCGACTTCCTGGCCGGCCGGCAGCGCTTCGCCGCCGACGGCGGCGCGGCGGGCGCGGTGGCGAACCAGGGCGTCATCACGACGCCGGCCGGCGGCCAGGTGTTCCTGCTGGCGCCGCAGGTCGACAACAGCGGCATCATCAACGCCCCCAACGGCGAGGTGGTGCTGGCGGCCGGGCGCAGCGTGCAACTGGCCGACGCCGCCAACCCGGCGCTGCAGGTGGTGGTGTCGGCGCCGGCCGACCAGGCCGTCAACCTGGGTCGGGTGATCGCCCAGGGCGGGCGCATCGGCATCTTCGGCGCGCTGGTGAACCAGCGCGGCCGGCTCAGCGCCGACAGCGCGGTGCTCGGCGAGAACGGCAAGATCGTCCTCAAGTCCAGCAACACCACGCTGCTCGAAGCCGGCAGTAGCACCAGCGCCACCGGCGCCGGCCGGGGCGGCCGGGTCGAACTGCTGGGGCGCCGCGTCGGCCTGACCGGCGACGCCAGCGTCGACGCCAGCGGCGCGCTGGGCGGCGGCAGCATCCTCGTCGGCGGCGACTACCGCGGCGCCAACGCGGCGGTGATGAACGCCGAGCAGAGCTACCTGGGCGCCGGCGCCACGCTCAAAGCCGACGCCACTGTGCGCGGCGACGGCGGCAAGGTCGTGGTCTGGTCCGACGGCGCCACCCGCGTTTTCGGCAACATCTCGGCGCGCGGCGGCGCCCACGGCGGCGACGGCGGCTTCGTCGAAACCTCCGGCCACTACCTCGACATGCAAGGCAACGTCGACACCACGGCGGCCAAGGGCGAGACCGGCCAGTTGCTGCTGGACCCGACCTCGATTTGGATCGCCGTTGACCTCGCCAGGGCGAACGAAGTCGGCATGGTCGGTGGCGCCGTCACGCCGGACAGCGGCGGGAACTTCGCCGAATCCGGCACGGCGAGCGAGTCGCTGGTGACCACGGGCCGCCTGGAGACCTTGCTGGCTGGCTCGCACGTGACGGTGACGACGAACAATCCGAACGCCGCCGGCGCCGGCCACATCATCGTGGTCAGTCCGCTCGCCTGGTCCAGCGGCAAAAACCTGTCCATGGACGCGGACGGCGGCATTTTTCTGCACGCGCCGATCAGCGCGCCGGGCGCGACGCTCAACCTGCGCAGCGCCGCCGGCGAGATCCAGCAAAACGGCGGCGCCGCCGAGCTGACCGTGGGAGCGCTGATGGCCAGCGCCAGCGGCGGCGGGATCGCGTTCGAGGATTCCCGCAACCAGGTCAGCGGGCCGGTCGTGCTGACGGCGACGGCAGGGGTGACGATGCGCTTTCGCGGCGCGCTCAATATCGCCTCGGCGAACAGCGGCGGCACGCTGGACGTCAGCGGCAGCGGCCCTTTGACCATCAGCGGTAGCGTCGGCAGCGGCGGCAGCCCGATCTACCTTTCCTCGCTGGCGGACATTCAGCTGACGTCCACGGCGACGCTCGACAGCGGCAACGGCCAAATCATACTGCAGGCCAAGAACATGGATCTGCTCGGCTCTATCAACGCCGGCTACGGCGTGGTGAAGCTGGCGCCCTTGGCCGACGGCAACGTCGCGGTCGGTGTCGGCGCCGTCGACGCCGCCAACACGCTGGGCCTGAGCCAAGCCGAATTGCAAACCATTAAGACCAGCTCCTTGCTGACGGTGGGCGAGCTCTTCGGCGAAAGCAGCGGCAGCCTGGCGGTGGTCGGCAACCTCGACCTGAGCGCGACGTTGAACGCCAACGCCGCCAACGGCAACCTGTTGTTGCACACCGCCCAGGGCGACATCACGGTGGCCGCCGGCACGCAAACCACGCTGGCCGGCGCGCTGAACCTGCAAACCTCGCCCGGCGGGAACTACCGGATCAGCAACGCCGGCACGCTGAAGGCGGCCGGCATCAACCTGCTTTCCGGCCAGATGACGCTGGCCGGCGGCGTGCTCGACGCGCCCTCGGTGAGCCTGGGCAGCTTGAATTCGATCGAACTGGGCGCCGGCGGCGTGCTGCCGGGCGCGCTGGTGTTGAGCGCCGCCGACCTGGACAGCGTGCCCGGCGCCAGCGCGCTGCATATCGAGGTCAACAGCGCCAACGGCGCCGGCGACATCCACATCGGCACCGCGCTGAGCCGCGCGGGCGACCTGAGCCTGTCGGCGACGCGCGAGCTGACGGCGACGGCGCCGCTCAGCGTCGGCGGCGTTTTCCACCTCTATCGCGGCAGCTGGGTGCAGAACGACGCCAACCTGCCGGGGTTTTCGGCGCGCGATTTCCAAATCGACCGCGGCAACACCGCCAGATTCCTGCGCGTCACCGGCGGCACCGGCGCCAGCGGCGCGCCCTACCAGATCAGCGACGTCTACGGCTTGCAGGGCATCGCCAGCCAGGGCATGGCCAACGAGTATGTGCTGGGCGCCGACATTGCCGCCGCCGGCACCGTCAACTGGAACGGCGGCGCCGGCTTCGTGCCGATCGTCGACTACGAGGGCCGCGGTTTTTCCGGCGTGCTCGACGGCGCCGGCCACGCCATTGCCGGCCTGGCCATCAATATGCCCGGCAAGGACGACGTCGGCCTGTTCGGCTCGCTCACCGGCACCGTCAAAAACTTACAGCTGCTCGGCGGCAGCGTCACCGGCCGCAACAACGTCGGCGCGCTGGTCGGCCAGGGGGGCTTCGTGGAAGGCGTTTTCAGCAGCGCCAGCGTTAGCGGCCAGGGCCACGTCGGCGGCCTGGTCGGCCTCCAATACGGCAACCCCGACTCCATCCCCGGCATTCTCAAGTCCGGCGCCAGCGGCAACGTCAGCGGCGAGTACGGCGTCGGCGGCCTGATCGGTGGAACCTACGGCGTGGTCCAGGACTCCTTCGCGCTGGGTAACGTCACCGGCACCAGCAATGTCGACGTAAGCCATACGGACCTGGGCGGACTGGCCGGCATGAGCGTCGGCACTCCCTATAACAAGCTCATCAATGTTTACAGCCGCGGCGTCGTCAGCGGCCCGGGCTTTACCAATGTCGGCGGCTTGGTCGGCTTCAGCGACGGCCCTGTCAGTAATGGCTACTGGAACATCGAGAGTTCGGGCCAAACCAACGGCATTGGCTTGCGTGGCACCTCCGCCAGCGGCGCCGTCGCCGGCCTGACCGAGGCGCAAAGCATGCAGCAAGCGAGCTTCGCCGGTTTCGAGTTCGGCGGCAGCGCGCCGGTCTGGCGCCTCTACGAGGGCCGCACCGGTCCCTTGCTGAAAGCCCTGCTGACGCCGCTGGCGGCCGACGTCAGCGCCACCGCAAGGCGCGAATACGACGGCAGCCAGAGCCATTTCGCCGGCAGCATCGGCTACACCGGCCTGACCGGGGGCGACACCGGCGCCGACGGCGCGCTCGACTATACGACGGCGGCGCGCAACGTCGGCACCTACGCGCTCGACGGCCTGTGGTCGACCAAGTACGACATCACCTACACCGGCAACACCAGCCTGACGATCGACCCGCGCGCGCTCACCGTCGGCATCGGCGGCAGCAAGGTCTACGACGGTTCGACCGGCTTCACCGGGGCGGTCTACACCATCAACCGCCTCATCGACGGCGACAATGTGACGGTCGGCGGCAGCGCCACTTTCCTGGACAAGAACGCCGGCACCGGCAAGGCCGTCTCGGCCGAAGTGTCGCTGAGCGGCGCCGACATCGGCAACTACAGCTTCGGCTCCGGCGCCAGCGGCTTTGCCGACATCACCAAGGCCGTCGTCAGCATCGCCACGCTGACCGGCGTCAACAAGGTGTACGACGGCGTCACCGCCGCCAGCGTCAGCGGCACGCTTAGCGGCGTGCTCGGCAGCGACAGCGTCACGCTGGTGGCCGGCGCCAGCAACTTCGCCGACAAGAACGTCGGCGCCAACAAGAGCATCGGCATGAGCGGCGCCACACTGGGCGGCAGCGACGCCGGCAACTACGCGCTGGCCAACAGCGCCGGCGGCGCCACGGCCGATATCAGCGCGCGCACGCTGAACCTGAACTACAGCGCCGGCAACAAGGTCTACGACGGCAACGTCAACGCCAGCGTCAGCAGCAGCGACGACCGCGTCGCCGGCGATGTGTTCGGCGTCAGCCAGAACGCCAGTTTCGCCGACAAGAACGCCGGCGCCAACAAAAAGGTGACGCTGGCCTCGGTGGCGCTGTCCGGCGCCGACGCCGGCAACTACCTGCTGA
>NZ_JBJXIB010000167.1:0-10142 GCF_046115965.1 Janthinobacterium sp. CG_23.3
GCGTTTCGCTTGTTTCGTCAACCCCCTGATTTTCCTGCAACGCCGTTTCCGGCGCTCCCCGTTGCGCTGCAACTACTTGATTTCGCTACTGTTTCGGCGGGGAGGCGAACTATAGCAAAGGCGCAACATCCCTGCAAGGATTTTTCGGAAGTAATCGTTGGCACCATGTTTTCTTACTAATGGTATGTCAGGCCCGCCGCCCGACGGTCCAATTCGACATGTTCGGCAGCACAGATGAAGAACCCATGCAGAACGTCGATTCCCGCAGCGCATGGGCACACTTCAGGGCGTATTCTTTTGCTCATATACGGTACAGGTGCTACATTATGGAACACTCTCGCAACGATCAGAGCGCCGCGATCCAGGCCCCAACGGAGGAACCGAGAACATGTATCAATCAACAGCTTCGGCGCCCTCTTCCGTCGGCGCGATGGAGTTTGGCGCCGCCACGCCGCAGGCGCGCTCAACGACGTCGGAATGGGAAGATAATATGCCCGTTATCATAGAGACCTCGCATCAGCGTTCCATTGCCTACGGTCTGCGCGCCACCGCCGCGCCCGACTTCGGCCCGGTCGCCAAGTCCGAATTGTCGCTGCTAATCGAGCAAAACCGCATGCTGCACACCCACGCGGTGCCGGCCATGGAGACGCTGTACCAGCAAATCGTCAACACCCACAATATGGTGATCCTGACCGATGCCAACGGCGTCATCGTGCATTCGCTAGGCGACGACGATTTCCTCGAAAAGGCCAACCGGGTCGCGCTGCAGCCGGGCGTGGCGTGGTCGGAGGAAAGCAAGGGCACCAACGCGATCGGCACCGCCATCGCCGAAAAGGCGCCGACGCTGGTGCATGCGGATCAGCACTATCTCGCGGCCAACCATTTTCTGACCTGCTCGGCGGCGCCAATTACCGACCACCGCGGCAACGTTATCGGCGTGCTCGACGTTTCCGGCGACCAGCGCAGTTTCCACAAGCACACGATGGCACTGGTGCGCATGTCGGCGCTGATGATTGAAAACCAGTTATTCGCCGCCAACTTCGAGGACGCGATCACGCTGCACTTCCACGCCCGCCCCGAATTCATCGGCACGCTGATGGAAGGCATTGCCGCCTTCAGCCCCGGCGGGCGCTTCCTGTCGGCCAACAAGACCGGCCTGTTCCAGCTCGGCCTGTCGTTCGCCGCGCTGCAATCGCACACCTTCAGCTCGCTGGTCGGCCTGCCGGTCTCGGCGCTGTACGACCACTACCGCACCGCCGCGCCCGGCCTGCTGAACCTGTGCATGCACAGCGGCGTGCGCGTCTACGGCAAGGCCACTCTGCGCCTGGGCAACAGCGCCTTCCAGCATGCGTTTTCCAGCAAGCCCGAGGTCAGCCCGGCCGCGCCCGCCACCGCGCATGCGGCGGCGCCGTCCAGCCACGCCGCCAGCGCCGCGCGGCGCCTGTCCGGCCTGCGCTACCTGCGCACCGGCGACCCGCAACTGGAACTGGTGATCGACAAGGTCACCAAGGTGCTGGGCCGCGACATCCCCATCCTGATCATGGGCGAGACCGGCACCGGCAAGGAGCTGCTGGCCCAGGCCATCCACAACGACTCGCCGCGCACGGCCGGACCGTTCATCGCGGTCAACTGCGCGTCGATCCCGGAGACGCTAATCGAGTCGGAGCTGTTCGGCTACGAGGACGGCGCCTTTACCGGCGCGCGCAAGAAGGGCGCGCTCGGCAAGATCTTGCAGGCCAACGGCGGCACGCTGTTCCTCGACGAGATCGGCGACATGCCCTTCGGCCTGCAGGCGCGCCTGCTGCGCGTGTTGCAGGAGCGCATGGTCACGCCGCTGGGCAGCGCCAAGTCGATCACCGTCAACGTCGAACTCATTTGCGCCACCAATCACAATTTGCGCGAGCGCATGGCCAAGGGCCTGTTTCGCGAAGATTTGTACTACCGCCTCAACGGCCTGGTGGTGAAGCTGCCGCCGCTGCGCGACCGCAGCGATCTGGACACCGTCGTCAAGAAGATCCTGGCGATCGAAGCGCCCGACGCGCACTACGCGCTGTCCCCCGAGATTTTGCAGTTGTTCCACCAGCACAAATGGCCCGGCAACTTCCGTCAGCTGACCAATCTGCTGCGCACGGCCATCGTCATGGCCGGCGACGAGCAAGAGATTTGCCTGCGCCACATGCCCGATGATTTCCTCGACGATATCGAGCAGACGCAGGTGGCGGGTGCCGGCGTCAGCACCGACCAACTGGTGGCCTCGGGCGCCAACCTGGAGGCGATGGAGCAATCGGTGATTTTGAAGTCGCTGGCGGCGAATGGCGGCAATGTGTCGGCGACGGCGCGGGCGCTGGGGGTGTCGCGCAATACGATTTATCGGAAGGTGCCGCATGTGAAGTAGTCGATGCCACGCGATTTCCCCCTCACGCCGCTGCCGGAAAACCCGGCGAGCGGCAAGGCGCATTTCTCGCGGACGATGTTGTGGTAGTAGCACATCCAGGCTTCCGTATTGATCGGCTCGCCGACACCGCCCAGCAGGCGCAGGCTGCCCAGGTCGTCATTGGCACGGCGTTGCTAACGTTGCCGTCGGCGGCGCGCAGCGCCGCCATGGCCAGCAGCGATACGATCATTTTCTTGTCCACTCTATCCCGTGGATTGTTGGGTTATTTTTCGCCGTGTGGCGGCGGCTCGGACTGCAGCAAGCGGCACTCGTCGTCGCTGAACAGACGCGAACGGGTTAGAAAGCGCTTCCCGGTTCCGTTGTCGAGCGAGAACATGCCGCCGTTTCCGTCCACCACATCGATGATCAACTGGGTATGCTCCCAGTATGCGTATTGCTCCACGCCCATGTAAAACGGCGTCCCGTCCAGACTGCCCAGATAGACGTCGGTGTCGCTGACGTTGAACTCGCCGGCGGGATAACACATCGGCGAACTGCCGTCGCAGCAACCGCCGGACTGGAAGAACATCAGCGCGCCGTGGCGCTGGCGCAGTTGGTCGAGCATCGCCAGCGCCGCCTCGGTCGCGACGACGCGGGAAATTGTGTGCTTCATGGGACACCTCTCGAAAAGCCCGCGGCGGCGCCGCCGCCGCGGGCATGCACCTTAAAAGAAGCCGAGCGCTTTCGGGCTGTAGCTGACCAGCAGGTTTTTGGTCTGCTGGTAGTGGTCCAGCATCATCTTGTGGTTTTCGCGGCCGATGCCGGACTGCTTGTAGCCGCCGAACGCGGCGTGGGCCGGGTACAGGTGGTAGCAATTGGTCCAGACGCGGCCGGCCTGGATGCCGCGGCCGACGCGGAAGGCGCGCGAGCCGTCGCGCGTCCACAGGCCGGCGCCGAGGCCGTACAAGGTGTCGTTGGCGATTTCCAGCGCCTCGGCCTCGTCCTTGAAGGTGGTCACCGACACCACCGGCCCGAAGATCTCCTCCTGGAAGATGCGCATCTTGTTGTTGCCCTTGAACACGGTCGGGCTGACGTAGTAGCCGCCCTCAAGGTCGCCGGCCAGCGCGTTGCGGGCGCCGCCCGCCAACAGCGTGGCGCCCTCCTGTTTGCCGATGTCCATGTACGACAAGATTTTTTCCAATTGCTCCTGTGATGCCTGGGCTCCGATCATCGTCGCCGAGTCGAGCGGGTTGCCCTGCTTGATCGCGGCGACGCGTTGCAGCGCGCGCTCGATGAAGGCCTCGTAGATCGATTCCTGGATCAGCACGCGCGACGGGCAGGTGCACACCTCGCCCTGGTTCAGCGCGAACATGGCGAAGCCTTCCAGGCACTTGTCGAAGAAGTCGTCGTCGGCGTCCATCACGTCGGCGAAGAAAATGTTGGGCGACTTGCCGCCCAGTTCCAGCGTCACCGGAATCAGGTTTTGCGCGGCGTATTGCATGATCAGGCGGCCGGTGCCGGTTTCGCCGGTGAAGGCGATCTTGGCGATGCGCTTGCTCGACGCGAGCGGCTTGCCCGCCTCCAGGCCGAAGCCGTTGACGATGTTGAGCACGCCCGGCGGCAGCAGGTCGCCGATCAGTTCGATCAAGACCATGATCGATGCCGGGGTCTGCTCGGCCGGTTTCAGCACCACGCAGTTGCCGGCGGCCAGGGCCGGCGCCAGCTTCCACACCGCCATCAGGATCGGGAAGTTCCACGGGATGATCTGGCCGACCACGCCCAGCGGCTCGTGGAAGTGGTAGGCGTAGGTTTCCGAATCGATTTGCGCGACCGAGCCTTCCTGGGCGCGGATGCAACCGGCGAAATAGCGGAAGTGGTCGATCGCCAGCGGGATGTCGGCGTTCATCGTCTCGCGGATCGGCTTGCCGTTGTCGATAGTTTCGGCGGTGGCGATCAGCGCCAGGTTTTGCTCGATGCGGTCGGCGATCTTGTTGAGGATGTTGGCGCGCTCGGCCGGCGAGGTCTTGCCCCAAGCGTCCTTGGCGGCGTGGGCGGCGTCCAGCGCCAGCTCGACGTCCTCGGCGCTGGAGCGGGCGATTTCGCAAAACACCTGGCCGGTGATCGGCGTGACGTTGCCGAAGTAGGCGCCGTTAACCGGTGGAACGAACTTGCCGCCGATAAAGTTGTCGTAGCGCGCTTTGAAGGGATTGGCAACGCCGAGTTTGCTGATGTCCGCGAGATTCATGTCGTCCTCTATCTGGTCTGGTTGTGGTGTCGTTCCGGGGAACGGTTTGTGTGTTGCCCACCCATCATTTCGCAAGCACCGTGCCAGCTTGTTATCGCGCCTCAAGCGCAGCGCCGATTGCGCCGTTTCCACGGGCGTAACGGCGCAAGGGTGGTCTGGCGGGGGCCGCCGCCGGCATCGGCCGGGGCGCTCTACGCTGGCACACCTGTTCCAAATGTGAACAGGCGGCGCGGCGCAGTGTTTCAGGGAGCCACCACTCGCCACGGTAATTCGCCGACCTTGACGTGGGCCACCTTGCGCGCGGCTGGCCATGTCGATCACGTAGCCCGTGTTGACCGGCTCGCAGGCGACGTAGGCGCGGCTGCCGTCGGGGGCGACGCCGGTGCCGCGCGGGCGCGGGCCGGCGGCGATCTGCCGCACCACCTTATCGGTGGCGGTGTCGATCACGCCTGCCGTAAGATGGCTCCTTCGACCACTGGCAGGCATATTGCGCAGAAGCAGGTGAGACTTGCGGCAAGCAAACTAACCCCCCATCAGGAGACCACGCCATGCAGCACCGATTTCGCTTGAACGCCATTGCCAGCCTGTTCGCCACCTTGGCGCCGGCCGCCGCGGCCGCAGCCGATACTGCGACGC
Organism: Janthinobacterium sp. CG_23.3; assembly: GCF_046115965.1. Classification (NCBI taxonomy): domain Bacteria; kingdom Pseudomonadati; phylum Pseudomonadota; class Betaproteobacteria; order Burkholderiales; family Oxalobacteraceae; genus Janthinobacterium; species Janthinobacterium sp. CG_23.3. The sequence goes on from NZ_JBJXIB010000167.1 coordinate 5,256, forward strand.
CGCTCGACGTCGTCGTCGTCAGCGGCAGCCGCGTCGAACACAGCGCCTTCGAGCTGCCGGCTTCGGTCGACGTACTCGACGGCGCCCGCATCCACGACGGCCAGATCCGCGTCAACGCCTCCGAGGCGCTGGCCGCCGTGCCCGGGCTGGTGGCGCAGAACCGCCAGAACTACGCGCAGGACTTGCAGATTTCCTCGCGCGGCTTCGGCGCCCGCTCGGCCTTCGGCGTGCGCGGCGTGCGCCTGATCAGCGACGGCATCCCCGCCTCGATGCCGGACGGCCAGGGCCAGGCCGCCACCTTCAACCTCGACATGGCCGAGCGCATCGAAGTGCTGCGCGGCCCCTTCTCCGCGCTGTACGGCAACCACTCCGGCGGCGTGATACAGATGTTCACCAAGGACGGCCAGGGCGCGCCGACGCTGGAACTGGGCGTGGTCGGCGGCAGCGACGGCGCCCGCAAGACCGATCTGAACGCGCAGGGCCAGGCCGGCGCGGTCGGCTACGTGCTCGACGGCTCGCAGTTCCGCACCGACGGCTACCGCAAGCACAGCGCCGCCACGCGCGACCAACGCTTCGCCAAGCTGACGCTGGCGCCCGGCGCCGACAGCAGGCTGAGCGTCGTCGCCAGCGGCCTGCGCCAGGACGACACGCAAGATCCGCTGGGCGTGCTGTGGAGCATGCTGCAGCGCGACCCGCGCGCCGGCGAAATCGATCCCAACGATCCGCAAACACCCAAGCGCAGCTTCGCCGAACGCTACGACACCCGCAAGAACATCGAGCACCAGCAACTGGGCGCCAGCTACGAGCGGCGCTTCGGCGACGAACGCCTGCGCCTGTCGGTGTACGGCGGCAACCGCCGCGTCACGCAATACCAGGCGTTCTCGAAAGCTTTCCAGGCGCCGGCCAGCCATTCCGGCGGCGTGGTCGATTTCAAGCGCGACTTTTACGGCGCCGATCTGCAATGGCAGAGCGTGCGGCCACTGGCCGGAGGCGAGCTCAGTACCACCGTCGGGCTGGAATACGGCCGCTCCGGCGACGACCGCCAGGGCTTCGAGAACTTCATCGGCAGCCGGTTCGGCGTCAAGGGCAAACTGCGCCGCGACGAGCGCGACACCGTCAGCAACGTCGATCCCTATGTGCAAACCGAGTGGCAGGCGGGCGCCTGGCTGCTCAGCGCCGGCCTGCGCCACAGCAAGACCGACGTCGACGTGCAAGACCGCTTCCTGGGCAATGGCAACGACAGCGGATCGCTCAGCTTCAGCCACACGACGCCGGTGCTGGGCGTGCTGTACAAGGTGACGCCGGCGCTGAACCTGTACGCCAGCGCCGCGCGCGGCTTTGAAACGCCGACGCTGAACGAACTGTTCTACTCCGGCGCCGGCGGCGGCTTCAACTTCCATTTGCAGGCGGCCACCGGCAAGCACCTGGAAGTGGGCGCCAAGGCGTTGCTGGGCGGCCACACCCGCGTCAACGCCGCGGTGTTCGAGGTGCGCACCAGCGACGAGCTGGTGGTCGACGCCGCCGCCGGCGGCCGCACCAGCTACCGCAACGCTGGCGAGACCCTGCGCCAGGGGGTGGAAGTGTCGCTCGACTCGGCCTGGGGCCACGGCCTGGGCACACGCCTGGCGCTGACCGGCCTGCGCGCGGTCTACGACCAGGCCTTCGCCAATGTGGCGGCCGGCAGCCGCCTGCCCGGCATGCCGAACGCCAACCTGTACGGCGAACTGGCGTGGACCGCGGCGGGGGGGCGCTACGGCGCAGCGCTGGAAACGCTCGCCAACGGCAAGGTCTACGCCGAGGACAGCAACGTCGAAAAGGCCGCGCCCGGATATGCCTTGCTGAACCTGCGTCTGAACGCCAGGCAAAGCTGGGACAACTGGAGCTTCAAGGAGTTTGTCCGCGTGAACAACCTGGCGGACCGCAAATATGTCGGCTCGCTCATCGTCGGCGACAGCAACAAGCGCTACTACGAGGCGGCGCCTGGACGCAACTGGCTGCTGGGCGCCAGCGCGCAATACGCCTTCTGAGGCTATGAAGTTAGCGCGCGCAAACCGTCCTCGCCGCTGGGGCAGGCCGCCCCTCGCCGCGCATGGCGCGCTGGGACGCCGGCACCGAGCGCAGGTACAGATTTTCGTGCTCGACGGCGATGTCGACGCCGCCGTCGTTGTTGTTGTTCAGGCGCACGCTGCCGACTGCGCGCTGGATCAACACGCCGCTGGCGAAGATATGCTGCCCTTGCTGCCGATGATTTCAATGCCAGACAGCGAATGCGGCGCGTTGTAGATGTCGTGTACCTGGCCCAGCGTGCCGTTGTCGAACTCGACGACCGCCATCAGCCCTTCCTCCACCCCGTCGACGGTCATGCCGCCGCTGGTGGCGCAGGCGCTGCCGTGGCGCGGCTCCGCGTTCAGCAGGAAACGCAGCCGATAGCGATCTCCAGCATATCGGCGCTCAGCCGTACGCTGGCGCCCAGTAGGCCGTGGGCGCCGCGGATGGCGGCGACGAAGGCGTCGCGCTTGGCGGCCTCGATGCCTTCGAAATAGCTGACCTCGAACTCGCCGCGCAGGCGCGCCAGCAAGAACTCGGGCAGCTTCTTATATACAACGATGGATTTTTCACGGCTTCCCCCGCCTGTTCAAGATTGGCCGGCGGCGGCGAGCTGGGCGCGCGTCGGCAAGCCTTCCATGTCGCCGGCCACCTGGGCCGCCAGCGCGCCGATGCGGTTGCCGCGCTCGACCGCCCGCTCCAGCGGCAGCCCCTCCAACAGGGCGCTGACCAGGCCGGCGGCGAAGCCGTCGTCGGCGTCGCGGAAATAGGCGCCGTCGGGACCCAGCTTGACGACAACGAGCTGCACACCTCGCTCAAGGTAGAAACCGGCGATGTCGTGCGGCCGCTCGTGGCCGGTCAGGATCTTGCCCTCGCCCAAGCCGGGCAGCACCCAGCTGGCCTTGAAGGCGAGCCAGTTCAACTGTTCGACCATGACGGCCTGGGACGGCCACAGCGTCGGCCGCAGGTTCGGATCGAAGGACACGCTCCTGTCGTTGGCGCGCATGAAGTCCATGGCGAGGCCGGCGAAGGCTAGGCTGCTTTCGGACAGCGCGGCGGCGACGCCGCTGGCGTGCAGGTGGCGCGCCGCCAGGAAATACTCGGGATCGAAATCGGCCGGGGCCAGCCTGCTGGCGGCGGAACCCTTGCGAAAATACTCGACCAGCGGATCGGCGCCGTTCTCGGCCTTGGACTTGAGCAGGAAGCCGCTGGCCTGGCCGGCAACGATGGCGACGCGGCTGCAATCGATGCCCTCCGCTTCCACCCGGGCGCGGATGAAGCGGCCGAAGGAGTCGGCGCCAACCCGGCTGAGCCAACCGACGCGCAGGCCCAGCCGCGCCAGGCCGATGGCGACATTGGTTTCGGCGCCGGCCAAGCGGCGCGTGAAATGCGACACCGTCGCCAGGTCGCCGGTCTCGTCGGCAACGAACATCGCCATTGCCTCCCCATACGTTACAACGTCAAGTGCGTGCATCTGTAAAATTTCCTTGATGATTGTCATGCCGCCGCCAGCATCTGGATATAGCGGCCCGTCTCGGCCACCAGCGCGGCGCCCGACAGCGGGAATTCAATGGCGCACTGCACGCCCGGCGGGAAGTGGGCGAACACGGCCCGTTCCGACGCCGGCACCCGCGTTGCCGCCCGGAAGTCGACCTTGCCCGATTCCAGCGACGGCACGCGGGCCGGCGCGGTCAGCGGCACCAAATCGAGGCGTTGCAACATTAGCGCGAGTTCCAGGGTCACCATGCCGTTCGACGCCAGCAATGCCACCCGGCGCCCCGGCCATTGCATAATAAACTGGCGCACCCTGGCATCGACGGCGGACTGCTCGTCCAGATCCACTTCCAGCACTTCGCCGTGGCAGGCATCGTGTTCCGCTATCGCAGCGAGGAAACCCTCGGCGCGCATCGCGCGCGAACTGACGCCGGCCAAAGGCGGCGCGACAAACGCGACGGCATCGTAACCCTGCGCGATCAAATGCGCGGTGGCCAGCCTGCCCGCCTGGACATTATCCAGCCCGACCAGGTCGAAATCCAAACCTTCAATGCGGCGGTCGATCAGCACGATCGGTATGACGGCGTGCTGCAATTCAAGGGACTTGATATTGCGTCCCTGGGTATTCACGATCAGACCTTCGATGCTATACGAGCGCAGCGCGGCCAGCGACTGTTTCTCGCGCTGTTCGTCGTTTCCCGTGTTACACAAAATCAAGGTGTAACCATGCTGCTGGCATGCCGCCTCGACGCCGCGCAGCACCGCGACGGAATAGGGATTCAGAATGTCCACGACGACCATGCCGATCAGGCGAGTACGGCCGCGCTTGAGACCGCGGGCCATCTGGTTCGGCTGATATCCCAGACGGGCGATAGTGCTTTCGATACGCTCGCGGATATTGTCGGACAGCGCGTCGAGTTCGCCACCTGGTCTTCGACACGCCTGCCTCGCGCGCAACCTGGGCGATGGTAGCGGGACGTCCGTGTTCGCCAGACGATGTTTTTGCTGCCGTTTGCTTGATTCAAAATCGCCCCTCGCAGCTTTGTCTTGGCCCAAGCTAGATTTTTGGAGCCGGTACCAAAAAAAGCATCCAAATGAGACCGGCGCAAGCGATTTGATAGATTGTAGCGCTGAGAACACGAAAACGTGGGCAAAGGCAAACTAAAGGCAGGGGCTAGGGTCAGGCCCGAGGGATTGTCCTGGGTTGACAAGCCCACAAAAACGCGGACGAAAAAAGCCCCACATCTCTGCGGGGCTTTTTTAATATAACAAGCCTGACGATAACCTACTTTCACACTGGTTGCAGCACTATCATCGGCGCAAAATTGTTTCACGGTCCTGTTCGGG
>NZ_JBJXIB010000168.1:0-10042 GCF_046115965.1 Janthinobacterium sp. CG_23.3
GTTTTGCCCTTTCTGTGGGGCCTGGAGCAACGGGGGACGATGCTTTCCTCTCCGCTCTGTTTGCCCACTTGGGTGGCCTCCCCCGGGGGGGTGTCGCCGCCGCGCGCGGCGAGGACAGCCACGCCAGCATCGTCATCGACCTGGCCGACAGCTACCGCGGCGCCACCCGCACCATCACCCTGCGCGCGCCGGAGGCGGACGCGCGCGGCCGCGTCGTCACGCGCGAGCGCAACCTCGACGTCAGCATTCCAAAAGGCGTCACCGAGGGCCAGCAATTGCGCCTGAGCGGACAGGGCCAGCCGGGCCGCGGCGGCGCGGCGGCCGGCGACCTGTACCTGGAAATCCATTTCAAGCCGGACCCGCGCTACCGGGTCGAGGGCCGCGACGTCTTTGCCACCGTGCCGGTGGCGCCGTGGGAAGCCGCGCTGGGTGCGCAAATCGACGTGCCCACGCCGTCGGGCACGGTGACGGTGACGGTGCCGGAACACTCGCAGGGCGGGCGCAAGCTGCGCCTGAAGGGGCGCGGCGTTCCCGGCAACCCGGCCGGCGACCTGTACCTGCTGCTCGAACTCGTGCTACCGCCGGCGCACAGCGCCCGCGCGCGCGAATTATATGAAACCATGGCGAAGGAAATGGCATTCAATCCGCGCCAGAAAATGGGAGCGTAAATCATGGGACAAGCAAAGATTGTGACTGGCGTCATGCTGGAAGAGTCGGCGCTGACGGTGGAGGAAATGGCGCGCGCCTGCGCGGTCGAGCCGGCATGGGTGCTGGAGCGGGCCGCCACCGGCATCCTGGGCGGACCGCCGCAGCCGGTACCGCCGGCGCCACCGGGGGCGCCGGCGTCCGGCTGGCGTTTCACCAGCGTTGACCTGGTGCGGGCGCGCCGGCTGCGCGACATCGAGCGCGCCTTCGACGCCGACGAGCACCTGGCGGCGCTGGTGGTGGACCTGTCGGAGGAGGTCAGGCGGCTGCGGGCGCTGCTGCGGGCGGCCGGCCTCGGCTAGGCGACGCCATGGCCGCCGCGTTCAGACCGGGGCGCCGTCCTTGACCACGGTCAGACGGCTGATAAAAAAGCGGCCGTCGACGACGACCCGGTGCGGCACGCCGCTGACCGAAAAGCCGGGGCCGCCATCGGCGATCCAGCCTAGCGCCAGACTGTCGAACTGCTGCACCGGCAGGCGCAGCATTTGCGCCGTGATGACGAAGCGCGCGCCATCCTTTTGCTTGTTGATGAAATCGTCAATTGCGGCCATCGCGTTCCCTGTAGCTGAGTTAAATTCGTGCCTATCATATAGCAGCGCGTGAGCCGGCGCGGGGCCGCCGCCAACGCCGCTCGGGTTACGCCGTTCCGGCCAACCCGAGCGGTAAAACCGCGCTACCTAAAAGCCGCGCGCCAGCAATTGCGGCAGTTGCGCCGCGAAGCGCTCCACCAGCCACTGTGCCGCCGGACCCGGCTGCTGGTCGCCGCGGTGGATCAGGTGGATCGGAAAATGCATCACGTCGCCGTCGCCGAGGCGCAGCCGCACCAGCCGGCCGCTGGCCAGGTCTTCGCGCACCATCGCCTCGGGCATGCTGCCCCAGCCCAGGCCGGCGCGCAGCAGCGCGTGCTTCGAGCCGAGGTCGCTCAAGCGCCAATTGCGCAGCGCCAGCACGCCGAAATCCCGGCCCTCGGTCAGTGCGCTGCGGTCGGTCAGCACCAGTTGGGTGTGTTCGCGCGCCAGCGAGGTCGGAATCGGCCCGGGCAGCTGCGCCAGCGGGTGCCCGGGCGCCGCCACCGGCATCATCCGCACGTGGCCGGAGGCCAGCCGCTCGATCGCGTCGGCCGTCACCGGCATCCAGCCGCCCACGCCGATGTGGCAGGTGCGGTCCAGCACCAGTTGCGTGACCGCGCCCATCGCCTCCACCCGCAGGCGCAGCGCGACGGTGGGGAACTCGAGCTGGAACGCCTCCAGCGCCTCGACCAGCACGCAGGTCGGAAACATCACGTCGACCACCAGCGCCACCTCCGCCTCCAGCCCGCCGGCCAGCGCCTTGGCGCGCGCGCGCATGCCGTCGACCTTCAGCGACACCGCGCGGGCGTCGGCCAGCAGCGCCTTGCCGGCCTCGGTCAGGGTCGGCTTGCGCTTGCCGCGGTCGAGCAGCACGACGTTGAGCTGTTCCTCCAAGTTGGCAATGGTGTAGCTGATCACCGATTGGGTGCGGTGCAACTGGCGCGCGGCGTGGGCGAAGCCGCCGGCGTCGATGACGGCGATGAAAACACGTAGTTGGTCGAGGGAGGGCAGGCCGGGTTCACGCATATATCTAGAATATCGATGCTAACGATTTGAATTTAATGGATTCCATCGATGCTAATGCGGAACTAAGATGAACGCAATCAACAAATCTGACGTTCAACCGAATTTGAAGGAATCTCTATCATGGCAAACGTACTCCACATCAATAGCAGCGTGCGCAACAACGGTTCCCTGTCGCGCCAATTGTCGGGCGAATTCATCGCCACGTGGCGCGCCGCCCAGCCGGGCGATAGCATCGTCGAGCGCGACCTGGCCGCCGCGCCGGTGCCGCACCTGGACGAAGCCATGATGGGCGCCTTCTTCACGCCGGCCGAGCAGCGCTCGGCGCAGGCGGCCGAACTGGTGAAGGTGTCGGACGCGCTGGTCGACGAATTGCTGGCCGCCGACGTGCTGGTAATCGCCGCGCCGATGTACAACTTTTCCGTCAGTTCGACGCTGAAGGCCTGGATCGACCATGTCGCCCGCGCCGGCCGCACCTTCGAATACACCGCCAACGGCCCGGTTGGCCTGGCCACCGGCAAAAAAGTCTATATCTTCACCGCCAGCGGCGGCATCTACAGCGAAGGCCCCGGCGCCGGCTACGACCACCTGTCGACCTACCTGCGCGCGGTGCTCGGCTTCCTCGGCATCACCGATATCACCTTCATCCAGGCCGAAGGCGTGGCAATGGGCGAGGCGGCCGTGGCCGCCACGCTGGCGAAGAGCCGCGCCGCGATCGCCGAACTGGCGCCGGCTTAGAACCCGGTCAGCACCGTGTTCATATGCTCGACCTGCGGCGGCGCCTCGAAGAAGCCGCCCACCAGCCGGCGCCATTCGAGGAAGTCGGCGCTGCCGCGGAAGTCCACGGTGTGGTTCTCCAGCGTTTGCCAGCCCACCACCAGGCGGTAGTGGTCGCCGTGCTCGATCGAGCGTTCCAGCGCCATCGACAGGCAGCCGGCGGCGCGGCGGAACAGCGGCACCGCGTCGGCGACGGCCGCTTCGAAGGCGGCGTGGGTGGCGGATTTGATGTGGATGTGGGCGATTTCAAAAATCATGGCAGTGTCCTTGGTTGAGAACGGACATTTTGCCCTAAAGAAGCAAGCGGCGCGCACGTGGGCGCTGATAGCGTTGCGTGCCTGGCCTGATCCCTTACCGCAGCCGGCAAAAAAACGATAGCGAAACGATCATCTGCTGCAAGGTGCAAGAAGCGCTACTATAAGGGCGTGGGCCGGTCCGTCCGGGCCGGCGTCATCTTTCATATGGAGAACTACATGGCGGCGAAGAAAATTTTATTTTTGACCGGCGATTTCGCCGAGGATTATGAAACGATGGTGCCGTTCCAGGCGCTGCAGATGGTCGGCCACACGGTGCACGCGGTCTGTCCCGGTAAGAAGAGCGGCGACAAGATCAAAACCGCGATCCACGACTTCGAGGGCGACCAGACCTACACCGAAAAACCGGGCCATTTATTCGCGCTCAACTACAGCTTCGCCGAGGTCGACGCGGCCGCCTACGACGCGCTGATGATCGCCGGCGGCCGCGCGCCGGAATACCTGCGGCTGAACCCGCGCGTGATCGAGATCGTGCGCCAGTTCGCCAGCGCCAACAAACCGATCGCCGCCGTCTGCCACGGCGCGCAACTGCTGGCGGCCGCCGGCGTCATCGAGGGCAAGCGCATCTCGGCGTATCCGGCGTGCGCGCCGGAAGTCACACTGGCGGGCGGCCACTACGCCGAAGTCGAGGTGAACGACGCCGTCACCGACGGCAACTTCGTCACGGCGCCGGCCTGGCCCGCGCATCCGCAATGGCTGGCGCAATTCCTGGTCCTGCTCGGCACCGAAATCAAGTTGTAGAAACGCCCGGATCGTCCTTGAAAACCAAGGGCGTAACCCCGGGGCCGGACCGGAAGGTCCGACCCCGGCCCTTTGCCTACGGTCGATTTTCAGCGTTACCGGCCCGCTAACTGGCGGCATGCGATGATATCGCCTGTCATCGGATTTCCGAAGCTAAGCCAGAGCACGACCATGAACCCGCACCGCAGCATCGCCCCCGTCAAACGCAGCTCCTTGCGCTCTGCCAACCGCGTGCGCGCCCGCGCCGACGCCGGCGCCACACCCGGCGCCACACCCGGCGCGCTGGCCCGGCGCGTGCGCGAGCAGGCCGCCCAGCTCGACGCGCAGGCCAGCCAGATGGCCGCGCTGCAAGACGTCACGGCGCTGTTGGCCGCGCAGCAAACCATCGAGCAACTGTGCCGCGGCTTCCTGCTGCGCGTGATGCGTTTTAGCGGCGCCGACGGCGGCACCGTGCGCACGCTCGACCGCCAGCGCGGCAACGTCCACATCGTCGTGCACGAGGGCATCCCCGAACAGTTGATCGAGCAAGAGCATTGCATCCGGGCCCAGGACTGCCTGTGCGGCGAGGCGATCGTCCAGGGCGTCATCGTGGTCAAGGATCTGCGCCGGCTTGGCCGCGAGGCCGGCCGGCTCTACCGCTGCGCGGACGAGGGTTTCGTCTCGCTGGCGGTGTTCCAGGTGCTCGTGCGGGAGGAGGCGATCGGCAGCTTTTCGCTGCATTTCGGGCGCCGCCGCGGGCTGGGCGCCGCCGCCCGCCGGTTGCTCGAAACGCTGGGCCGCAGCCTTGGCATCGCGGTCGACAACCAGCGCTTGATCGCGCTGGAAAAGCAGGTCGCGGTGGCGCAGGAGCGCGGTTTGATGGCGCAGGGTTTGCACGACAGCATCGCGCAGGGCTTGAACCTGATCAGCCTGCACGCGCAACTGCTGGAGGATTCGGTGCGGCGCGGCAACCTGGCCGAGGTGGCCGAGGTGGTGCCGCTGCTGCGCGCCGGCGTCGACGAAAGTTACCGCGACGTGCGCGAGCTGCTGCACAATTTCCGCACGCGCTGGCCGGGCGGCGACGTCGACGCCAAGGTGCGCGAGGTGCTGGCCAAGTTCGAGCGGCAAAGCGGCCTGCCGTGCGCGTTGGAACTGCGCGGCAGCGGCGCGCCGCTGGCGCCGGAGCAGCAGTTGCAGGTGCTGTTCATCCTGCAGGAGGCGCTGTCGAACATCCGCAAGCATGCCGGCGCCGGCGCGGTCTGGGTCGACGTCGACAACGACCGCGACTTCGCGCTGACGGTGCGCGACGACGGCAGGGGATTCGCCCCGGCGCAGCTGGGCGAATCGGAGCAGCACGTCGGCCTGAGCATCATGCGCGAACGCGCGCTGCGGCTGGGCGCGCAGCTCGACATCGTCAGCGAACCGGGCGCCGGCGCCACGGTGAGCCTGTCGCTGCCGCGCGAAAGCCGCCAGGTGGCGTGACATAATGGCGGTAACTAGGCAGAGCGAAGGCGTGCGGGCATGACAATCAAAATCCTCCTGGTGGACGACCACACCTTGCTGCGCAGCGGCGTCAAATTGCTGCTGCAGCGCAATCCCGACTTCGACGTGGTGGGCGAGGCGGCCGACGGCCTGGAAGGCGTCAAGCGCGCCAAGCAGTTGCGCCCGGACGTGGTGCTGATGGACTTGCACATGCCCGGCCTGTCCGGGCTGGAGGCGCTGCAACTGATCATGCAGGACTTGCCGCGCACGGCGGTGCTGATGCTGACGGTGTCGGAGCAGGCCGAGGACTTGGGCGCGGCCCTGCACGCCGGCGCCCGCGGCTACCTGCTGAAAAACATCGAGGCCGACAAGCTGATGGAGGCGATCCGCCGCGCCGCCGCCGGCGAGGCCGTCGTCGCCGAGTCGATGACGGGCAAGTTGGTGGCGCAGTTGCGCGCCGGTTCGGCGGCGGCGCAGGGGCAGGCCGGCGTGCCGGCCGCGCCGCCGGTGCGGTTGACGCCGCGCGAGCGCGAGGCGATGGGCTTCCTGGCGCGCGGCCAGAGCAACAAGGAAATCGCCCGCGAACTGTCGGTTGCCGAGAGCACCGTCAAAATCCACGTCCAGAACATCCTCAAGAAACTGCAATTGAGTAGCCGCGTGCAAATCGCCGTCTACGCCGTCGAGCACGGCATCGGCAAACAGGCCGATGTTCGTAGGTCGGGCTAGCCGGAACGGCGTAACCCGACAATGTTGGCCTGGAGCAGCGCGTCGCGCTTCGGCCAACATTGCCGGATGACGCTTCCCGCTAATCCGAGCTACGACACGCTAGCTTATCCCCCCGTCGTTTGGCTGGCCGGCCTAGTTCCATCGGCGGATAGCCGCGGCCGCCGCGCGCGCCTACACTTGACCTTAGTCAAATCGATTGAAAAGAGAGTGTCATGAGTAAGGTCAACGTCGGCGGCTTACTGTCAACCCAGGCGCTGTTTCGCCATATCTCGCCGATCCAGCTGGAACAGCTGCGCACCGACGTCAGTCGCGTCGAACTCGACAAGGGGCAGATCCTGTTCCGCAAGGGTGAGGTCGCCGAGGGCGCCTACATCGTCGTGTTCGGCATGGTCAAACTGAGCATCGCCACGCCGGACGGCGGCGACAAGGTGCTCGAACTGATCCGCCCGGGCCAGAGCTTCGGCGAGCCGATGATTTTCCTCGACGAAGCGTATCCGTTTTGCGCCGAGGCGCTCGACAACACCCTGCTGCTGCGAATTCCGCCGGCCGCGCTGCTGCGCCTGTTAGAGCAGTCGCCGCGCATCGCCCGCCAGATGATGGCCAGCCTGTCGGACCACCTGCTCGGCTTCATCCGCAACGTCGAGCGCTGCTCGGTGCAGAACGCCACCCAGCGCGTGATCGAATACCTGCTGCAGGCGTCGCAACTGCAACGCTCGACCGAGGTGCGCTTGGAGTTGAAGAAAAGCTTGCTGGCGTCGCTGCTGAACCTGGCGCCGGCGACGCTGTCGCGGGTGCTGCACCAGCTCAGCGCGCAGCACTTGATCAAGGTCAGCGGCTCGCTGATCAGCATTGCATCGGCCGACGCGCTGAAATTGTACGGCGGCGCGGCAGCGTAGCGATTGCCCGTGTTTTTAACTTCCGCAGCACCCGCATATCGATATGCGGATTGCTTCGTTCGTTATCTAAAGCTTCACACGTACCATGCATGTTGACGGTTCGCTCGGACCTTCGCGACCCCCGCAGGAGATCGACATGCAAACCCAAGCCATGGCGCAGTTGTCCGTCGACCACGTCGACTTCGCCTACCCGAACGGGCACGTGGTGTTCCGCGACCTGTCGCTGCGGGCGCGGCCGGGCGAGTTCATCGCGCTGCTGGGGCCGTCCGGCTGCGGCAAAAGCACCTTGCTCAACCTGCTGTCGGGCTTCCACCAGCCGTCGCGCGGCAGCGTCACCGTGAACGGCGCGCCGGTCACGCCGGAGACGCCGGAACTGGGTTACGTGTTCCAGTCGCCGCAGCTGTTCCCCTGGCTGAACGCGCTCGACAACGTGCGCTTCGGCCTGCGCATGGGCAAGCGCATCGGCGTGGCCGAGCAGCGCGAGCGCGCCCGCCATTACCTGGCGATGGTCGGCCTGGCGGACGCCGCCGACAAGCTGCCGTACCAGTTGTCGGGCGGCATGCAGCAGCGCGTCGCGCTGGCGCGCACGCTGGTGATGGAACCGACGCTGCTGCTAATGGACGAACCGTTCGCCGCGCTCGACGCGATTTCGCGCAACAGCATGAACGAGGAAACGCTGCGCCTGTGGGAGAACCTGGGCCAGACGGTCGTCTTCATCACCCACGACATCGACGAGGCGGTGTTCCTGGCCGACCGCGTGGTGGTGCTGGGCACGGCGCCGGCGGGCATCCAAAGCGAACTGCGCATCGAGCTGCCGCGTCCGCGCATCCACCGCGACACGCGCAAGCTGGCCCGCTTCAACGATTACCGCAACGAGCTGATGGACCGCATCGCGCCGGCCGCCCAGCCAGCCTGACGCCGCCGCCCCGATTCCGCCTCGAACTGTGAAAGCACGCATGATCAAGACATTCCTGGCGACCTTGTCGCTGCCGCTGCTGGCGCTGGCCGCCGCCGCGCCCGCCGCCGCGCAGGGCGCCGGCAAACCGATCCGCATCGGCTGGGTCCACGCGATGGCCAACGCGCCGGCGCTGATCGCCGACAAGAAGGGCTACTTCGCCGAGGAGGGCTTGAAGGTCGAACTGACCTCGTTCGGCGACGGCCCGGTGGTGCAGCAGGCGCTGGCGGCCGGCGAACTCGACATCGCCTACATCGGCGCGCCGCCGGTGTTCCAGTGGTACGCGCGCGGCCTGAACAGCCGCATCCTGGCCAAGGTCAACTACGGCCAGGCGGCGCTCATTACCAACGGCAACGCCGGCATCACCAGCCTGGCCGGGCTGCGCGGCAAGAAGATTGCCGGCGTGGCCAAGGGCAGCGGCATGGACGTGCTACTGCGCGGCTACGTGCTGAAGGAAGCGGGCGGCCTCGACCCCGAGCGCGACGTCGACGTCGTCAGCATGCCGGTCGGGAACATGAACGCGGCGCTCGAACGCGGCCTCGTCGACGCCGCCTTCACGTGGGAACCGTTCGTCTCGGACGCGCTGTTGCGCGGCAAGCGCGTGCTGCTCGACGTCAACCAGGGCATCCCGCGCTACCCGTGGTACGTCGTCATGGCGGTGCCGAAGACCCTGGCCGAGCGCCCCGACGACGTCGTCAAAGTGCTGCGCGCGCACCGCAAGGCGATCGCCTTCCTCAACGAGCACCAGGAAGAGTCGAACCGCATCATCGCCGACGCCTTCCAGATCGCGCCGGTCAAGACGGCCGCCGGCGCCACCGTCGCGCCGGCGGCCGTGGTGCAGCAGGCGCGCAAGCGGCTGGGCTGGTCGGACCGGCTGGAGCCGGGCGACCTGCGCTTCATCCAGCGGCTGATGGACTATTCGCTGGCGCTGGGATTTCTGAACAAGGAGCTGAAGGTTAGCCAAGTGGTCGACCTGAGCTGGCAGCAGCGCGCCGACCAGCTGCGGGTGAAGCGTTAAACCATGCGCGCCGTGATCGCCAGGGCGTCGTGGAGCTGGGCCGCGCTGCCGGCGCTGCTGCTGCTGTGGAGTGTCACCGCCAGCCGCTTCCCGGCCTACATTCTGCCGCAGCCGTGGGAGGTGGCGCAGGAAGGCTGGCGCTGGCTGGCCAGCGGCAAAATCTGGCCGCAACTGGGCGCCAGCCTGCTCGAGGAACTGGTCGGCTTCGGCGCGGCCAGCGTGGTCGCGCTGGCGTTGGGCACGGCGGCCGGCGTCTCGAAAGGCTTCCGCGACTTCATCACCCCCTTGAACAGCCTGTTCATGTCGATCCCGCCCATCGCCTGGGCGCCGCTGACGATGATCGTCTTCGGGCTGGGCTACCTGGCCATCGTCGCCGTCATCTTCATCGCCGCCGTGTTCCCGATGGCGTTGACGATCCAGGAAGGGGTGCAATCGATCCGCGGCGGCGAAGTGCGGGCCGCGCGCATCCTCGGCGCCAGCCGGCTGCAACTGCTGCTGCACGTCTACCTGCCGGCGTCGCTGCCGGCGCTGACGGCGGCGCTGCGGGTCGGCTTCAGCCAAGCCTGGCGCGCGCTGGTGGCCGCCGAAATGATCGGCGCCACGCGCGGCATCGGCTGGATGGTCTCGCTGGGCGGACAGGTCGGCAACGCCAGCCAGGTCCTGCTTGGCATCGCCCTGATCGGCTTCATAGCCTGGCTGGCCGAAAGCCTGGTATTCCGCCGCATCGAACGGCATTACCAAACCTGGCGCAGCCACTAGCGCATTTCGTAGATACTATGAATGAAGGCGGGTCGGCAAAAGACGCAAATTAATCCTAAAGTGAAGGTTCGAAGAATCAACTTAGGAGAAAATCATGC
>NZ_JBJXIB010000169.1:0-9975 GCF_046115965.1 Janthinobacterium sp. CG_23.3
CATAACCTCAACTACTCGAACCGCCCGGTGCGGACCCGCATGCCGGGTGGTGTGGCAGGGGTCGGCTAGTTTCACTGGCCGCCCCTATGCCAATTAAAGCGGTCTGATTATTTCTTTTTACGACAAGGTAATGGCGCCACAAATCGCATAGTCTGAGAGATCACGTCTTCAATCGGCATTTCGGGATTTTCGCGGGCAATGTGCATTGTGACGTCCCATGCGCCAGTGAATTGCCCTCCTTCGAGCTGTTGATTACAGAAATGTTCAGGCATTCCCATCGCTAGACGACGCACCCCAACAAAGAAAGATAAGCACGATCCAACTCGAACGGCGGGTTCAGACTTGAGAACAGGCATATCGCATTGCTCAATCCACTCACGACCATTCGATGCCGTGACCACAGTAAATGGCAAAACTACTTTTTCTGTTGGAATATATGGCGCTGGCTCCTCAAGGCTTCTATCAGGCGTTTGTGCGCTGACACTCCCGTACATACAAACAGCAGCTAAAAAAATAGACCTCTTCATTATCAAATCCGATCACTTTCCTTGCGCACCACGCGCCCGACGATGATGCATTCCCCACCGCGACAAAGTTTCCGGTGGAATTTGCGCTGGTCCGGGTTATCCGATGTCAGCCACCACTCGCCCGCATCACGCGATAACCGCTTGATAACGGCCTCGCCCTCGTAATTGACGGCGAACACGGCGCCATCGATCATCTTCGTGTCGGCAGTGTTCAGCACCACCAGGTCGCCCGCGTATAACGACGGCTCCATGCTCTCGCCCTTGACATGGATGGCGATGAGCTTGGTCGGATCGTAGCCGCTGCGCTCAAGCCAGTTGCGCCGTATTCCCAGCGTGCCGCCGCCGCGCCGATCTGGCTCGCTCTGGAAGCCGGTCATGCCGGCGGACAGGCGCAACTCGACCATCGGGATATCAACATAATCAGGGTCACCCCGATCTGCACTCACCACCTGCTTGGCGTCGCGGAAGCTGTCGACGGCCGGCATCAGCGGCTCGCCGTCGCCAGTCATGAGCCATATGTGAGAAAAACCGAGTTCGCGCTCAATCGCCAGGGCGTAGCGGATATCGATCGATTTGATTTTGTCGTTCAACCACTGGTTGACGACGCTTTTTGACGCGCCTGACGCCTTCACCAGGCCGGACTGGCCCCGCTCCCCCTCGAGGTCGCTGCGCAGGCTGTAGATATGGGCGAGTCGTTCTGACAATAAATTCATTTTTAGGATTCTAAACAGATGTTCGTTAAGAGTGCTTGACCACTATGGTTTAGCGTTCTATACTTCGGTCATCCCCACACCAACCGAGAACACACATGAGCGAAGTAAATATTGCGCCCGAGAAGGTGATCGAGCTGCTTGGCGGCAATGCCAAAACTGCCGCGCTTTGCGAAGTCACGCCCGGAGCCGTCTCGCAGTGGCTTCACAACGGCATTCCGAAAGCACAACTGAAATTCCTGAAGCTGGCCAGGCCTGACGTTTTCAAAGCGCAGTCGGCGCCGCCCGCGCAGTAACCCCGCTCGCCGCCGCTGGCGGCATCGTCGCGTCCAAATCGTTGCAGCTAGGAAACAAAGTGCAGGAAATCTTAACCATGAACCGACCTTCAACCACAGGAAATTCTCATGAGCTCGCTTGAACTTCGAATTAAACGCCCGCTGAAACAGTACTCGGAGCATGACTGGCCGGCCTGGACGAGCGAATGCAAGGTGCTCAGCGACATGCTGAAAAGCAGCGGCTTGCAGGACAAGACGGTGGCGCTGGAAACGGGCATCGACCCGGCGGTGCTGTCGAAGGTGCAGACCGGCCAGGCGCGGCTATCCGAGTCGGCGATGGACGCCCTGATGGACGCCACCGGCAGCGAGGCGTGGTTGCTCTACTGGATGCTCAAGCGCGGCTACGACCCGCGACGCCTGATGCGCATTGAAAGCGATCTCGAACGCGAGAACCGGTTGCTGCGCGCCCAAATCGATCAACTCGAACAGGAGCGCGCTATCGAACTGCGCCTGTTCACAAAACTGAGGACGGCAGCATGAACCAGATCATCACTATCGACGCCATCAAGGCGAAGGCGCGCGATGCGTTCAAGCGCGGCCAGGGCCGGGACTCGCACGCCATGAACTGGCACTCGGCGGCACTGCCGACCTGGCTGGAGGAATGCGACCGGCTGGCGGCGCTGGCCGGCGAAGAGGTGGTGGCGTGAACCGCGACGATAGTTTCTTCGCCGGCGCCGAAATGATGGGCGCAGCACCGGCATCGTCCCATGATGCGCCGCCCAGCGCGGTCGACATTGAGGGCCGTCAAATACTCGCGCAGTTCGTGCTGCTGGACGACCGCGGCCGCCGCACGGCCCTGGCGCTGGTGGCGACGCTACTGCGGTTGAAGGCGGGGTAATTGTGGACGAGTTACCGCAAGCCCAAACCCTGGCCGAGCGCCGGCAATGGACGCAACTCTGGCGCCAGGCCGCCCGCGCTAAGCGTGAAGCCGATGCGATTCTGCGCCGAATGTACCGAGATTGCCTCAAGGGGCGCCGCTCATGAACTTCTACGACAAACACATCGGCGACTTCATCCGCGACACGGTCAGCTTGACCATGCTCGAGGATGGCGCCTACAACCGCATGCTCGACCAGGTGTATCAAACCGAGCGCGCGCTCCCCCTCGACAAGAAGGAGGTGTACCGCGTCGCGCGCGCCACCAGCGCCGCCGAGCGCAAGGCCGTCGACTACGTGCTGGCGAAGTTCTTCCACGCCACCGACAGCGGCTACATGCAGAAGCGCGCCCAGGTGGTGATTGAGGAGTTCTGGGACCGCGAGCCGGCCGAGGAAGCCAAGCGGGAGAGTGCCAAGGTCCGGCAGCAGCGTGCGCGCGCCAGGCGCCAAAACCTGTTCGACCAACTCCGCGAGCACGGCGTCGTGCCCGAATTTAACACCCCCTCAAAGCAGCTTGCCGCCGAGTTGTCACGCGTGACAGAGCGTGACCGTCACCATTCCGTCACACGTGATGACACGTTAACCCATAAGCCACTACCCATTACCCATAAACCAAACGCCGAAAAGCAGGACAGCGGCGGCATAGCAGTCCCCGACCGCGAAGACCCGCCCGAGGCAGATCGGCCGACCAGCGCGCCGCTGCCGACCCGAGTCGAACCGCCCCCGAGCAACAACCCCGCCATCGCCATGTCCGTCGCCCTGCGCAAGCTCGGCGTGACCGCGACGTTCACGCACCCCGCCGTGCTGGACTGGGCCGAGCGCGAGGTGTCGATGGAAATCCTGACCGCCGCCGTGGCCAAGGCCCGCGAAAGCAAGGGGCCGACCGCCGCTATCCCGCCGAACTACCTCGTCGGCATCGTGGCCGAGCTGCTGGACCCGCCACCGATGGCCGAAGCCAAGGCGCCACGGGCCGCCGGCGACGACTGGGCGTGGAAAAAAAGCGACGCCGGTATCGACAAAAAAGGCCGCGAGCTGGGCCTGTTCGCCCGCAGCGGCGAGAGCTACCGCGACTACGCCCACCGCATCGAAGACGCCATCGCCAAACGCAAAGGACCCACGCCATGAGCACCCACGACGACCGCACCGCCAGTCGCGCCCCGCACCTGTGCGCCGCCTACGGTTGCCCGATGGTCGGCACCACGACCAGCAGCACCCAGGGCACGAACGAATGGTGGTGCTGGCTGCACTTCGCCAAGGACGCCGGACGCGGCCAGCGCATCACCGCCGAGCTGCACCGGCTCGACTGGCTGGCCAAGGCCGCCACCGACATCCGGCTGCTGCTCAAGCGGCCTGAATGGCCCGCGGCGTTCGCGCGCATCGAGCACGACCTGATGCTGGCCAACCGCCCGGATCTGCGCTGGACCGATGGCGAGAGCGAGCGGCAATGGATGGAGCGCCTGGAGCGCGAGCTGTCCTCGATCATCGGCCAGGACGGCCAGACGCCCCAGCAGCAGCCGCTGATCGCCACCAGCCAGGCCAAGCCCGACCACGGCACGTTCAGCCGGGTTTCAATTTCACCACCCCAAGGAGCAACAGCATGAACATTCTCGCCCTCGATCTGGGCACGCAAGGCGGATGGGCGCTTAGCCTGCGCGGCGGCGCCGTCAAAAGCGGCAGCGAGTCCTTCGCACCGGGCAAGTGCGGCGGTTACGGCCAGCGCTGGATGGCGTTCCGCGCCCACCTGAGCAGCGTCCGCGACATGGCCGGCGGCGAGCTGCAGGCGGTCTACTACGAGGACGTCAAGCGCCACGTCAGCACCCTGTCGGCGCATGCCTACGGTGGCTTCCTGGCCATGCTGCAGGCCTGGTGCGCGACGAACAACGTCCGCCTGATCCCGGTCGGAGTGGGCACCGTCAAGAAGCACTGGACCGGCACCGGCAACGCCAAGAAGGCCGAAATGATCGACGTCGCCCGCGCCAAGGGCTTCGCCGTGATCGATGACAACCAAGCCGACGCGCTGGCGATTCTGTCGCTCGCCCGGCACCTCGAAGGAGCATGACCATGACACTCGCATACCTCGCAATCGGATTCATCGCCGGCATCATCGCCTGTGTCGCTGGCGCGCTTGTCTCGGCCGCGGGCGACATGTCGCAGGACCTGGGGGATCACAAAATCGATGGGGAAGAGGCGTGATGGCCTCGCCGTCCGCGCTTTCGTCGCGCGTGCGCGCGCGTTTGGAGGGGTTTGATGGCGTTGCCTGAAATTCGCGTCGACTGGTTCCGCATGCTCGTCCAGCTCAAGGACGAGGGGTGGAGCTTGTACGCCGTTTCGCACTTCACCGACATTCCCAAGAGCACGCTGATCGGCTACAAGCAGGGTTCGCAGCCGAGCTACCACCACGGCGTGCGCCTGCTCGCGTGCTGGTCGCAGAGCTGCGGCAAAGAGCCTGGCGAGGCGCCGACCGTGAGCGTGTACTCGTTCATGGCGTAAATGGTCGGGATTCCGACCGGGCCAGCGGGCGATACTCCGAATCGTTACCCACGATCAACACCGGAGCGCTCCAATGTCCACAGTAAAAACTTCTCGCGTCCTCGCCGTGCAAGTCCCGGGCGAGGCGCTGACCCCAGCCCCTGACGCCGCCGGCGCGCAACTGAACCTCGACCAAGCCCCTCATTCCGAGGGCGTGAAACCGGAAGCGCCCCCGGAGAAAGTGCCAGAATTGGCACTTCCCGACCTGGCCGAGATACGCGCCGAAGCCATGGCGCAGGCCCGGGCCGAGATCCACGCCGAGTTGGGCGCGCAAATCCAGGCTGCAAGCACCGTGCTGCAGGCGCAGCCAGTCCCCGCCACGTCCCGCCACGACTACCGCCGCATGCGCGCCGCCGACATCGATCACACCACGCTGACCTCGCCGGTGATGACGCTGGACGGCTACCTGTGCCCACCACCACCAGCAGCGAAGGCCTGACCATGTGCGGCGGAGGTTCCAAGTTACCACCAGCGCCAGACCCGAAGGTCGAGCGCGAAAAGGTCGAGATCGACGCCACCACGGCGGCCAACGCGAAAGCGGCGGATGCGCGGCGCTCCAAGCGCAGCCAGTCGCTGCTCGCGTCCGGCGCCGCCGGCGTCGCCAACAACGCCACGACCAGCAGCGTGCTGGCGCAGGGCAAAGACAAGCTCGGGGGATAGATGCCTGACGACCTGGCCACCACGATCATGCGCCGCAAGTCCTCGCTGGAGGGTCTGCGCGGGCCGCATGAGCAGCTCTGGCGCGACTGCTTCGACTACAGCTTCCCGGAGCGCGGCGCCGGCTTCTACGGCGAGAGCGCCGACGCCAGCGCGCTGCAGGCCAAGCGCGCCCGGCTGATGGACTCGACGTCGACGGACTCGGGCGAGATCTTGGCGTCCGCCGTGATGTCCGGCGGCACGCCCAGCAACAGCCGCTGGTTCGGCCTGTCCGCCGGCAACGACAGCGACGACGAGAAGCTGTGGTTCGACAACGCCGCCGAGACGATTTTCAAGAACATCCACGGCAGCAACTTCGACAGCGAGGGCATGGACTGCTGCCTCGACCTGATTGCCGCCGGCTGGTTCGTGCTGTACATCGAGGAAGGCGTCGACACCGGCTACCACTTCGAAGAGTGGGCGCTGTCGTCGTGCTACATCACGGCGTCGAAGCCGGGCGGCCTGCCCGACACGCTGATCCGGCCCTATGAGATCACCGCCGAGCAGGCCATCAACGACTTCGGGCGCGACGCCGTCAGCGAGAAGGTTCGCCAGCTTGTCGACAGCGGCAAGCAGGACCAGAAGGTCAAGTTCGTGCTATCGATCTACCCGCGCAGCGCCGAGGCCACGGGTGTGCGCGCCAAGAACCTGGCGTTCGCGTCCTGCCACGTCGAGGTGGACACCAAGACCCTGGTCCGCGAGTCCGGCTACCACGAATGCCCGTTCGTCGCGCCGCGCTGGGCCAAGCTGCCGGCCAGCGAGTACGCGATCGGCCCGATGTTCCGCGCGCTGCCCGACATCAAGCAGCTCAACCGCCTGGTGTTCCTCGAGGATACCAACCTCGATATGGCCGTGTCCGGCATGTGGATCGCCGAGGACGACGGCGTGCTCAACCCGCGCACGGTCAAGGTCGGCCCGCGCAAGATCATCGTGGCCAACAGCGTCGACAGCATGAAGGCGTTGCAGTCGGGCGCCAAGTTCGACCTGTCCTTCACGAAGAAGGACCAGTTGCAAGCGGCCATCCGCCGCACGCTGCGCGCCGACCAACTGGCGCCAGGCGATGGTCCGGTGCGCACGGCCTACGAGACTTCGGTGCGCGTGCAGATGATCCGCCAGCTCCTCGGTCCGATCTACGGCCGCATGCAAGCCGAGTGGTACAGCCCGATGATCGATCGGTGCTTCAGCATTGCCTTCCGCGCCGGCGCGCTGGGCGCCCCGCCCGAGTCGCTGGTGGGGCGCGTCACCACCGTGACGTTTCAATCGCCAATGGCGAAGGCGCAGAAGCTCGAGGAGGTTACGGCGGTGGAAGCGACGTTCGCCACCGTCGGGCAACTGGCGTTGGCTACGCAAGATCCTGCCGTGTGGGACACCGTCGACATTGACGAGGGCGTGCGCATCATCGCGGAAGGCCGCGGCGCGCCGGCGAAGGTCACGCGCTCGGCCGAGGACATTAAGGCAATCCGGGACGGGCGCGCCCAGGCGCAACAGCAGGCCCAGCAGCAGCAGGCGCAGCAGGAAATGGCCATGCCGGCGGCCCAGCAGATGGCCAAGAACATGGCGGGTGGAGCATGAGCAACCCGACCCCACAGGACTACGCCGCGATCTTCGAAGACGACCGGCGCGGCGCCGCCATCCTGGAGCACCTGACCCGCATATTCGCCAGCAAGGTCTACGTCCCCGGCGGCCACGAAGCCGACCGGGAAACCTGCTACCGCGCCGGCAAGCGCGACGTCATCGAATTCATCGTCACACAATGCAACCGCGCCCATGGCGTGGACGCCAACGAAGGGGATCAACAACCATGAGCCTGACCACGACTCTAACGGCCGCCGGCTATCTAACGACGCTCAACAAAACCGTAACGGCGCGGGCGACGCGCATTGCAGCGACGGTTGCGGCATACCCATCGAATAGGCTAAATGCCCCTCTGGACATCGATGAAATGGCCTCGCCGCCGACAGTAGCGACAAGCACTATTGACGTCACGACCGTTTCTATCGCCGGTGACATCCCTTTTACGAGAACCTTCCCGTATAACACGGCGGGGAACTCGGCTCTATACGCCACGAATTGGGGGCCTATTATCGCCGGTTCCACTTATGCCATTGCGGCGGGGCGGTGTACCTTCGGGGGTACTCAGGTCCCGTTTATGACCTGTATTAGGGCAGATTTCGAATATTTAACCACGCAAAAGGAGAAATAAGCCATGAACATATTCAAACGCTTTCGACTGATGGAGCAAGCTGGCGAGCCAGCACCTGGCGGCGCGCCGGTGGTTGCGGCGCCGGCTGCTGGTACACCTGCTACCCCGCCATCAGCGGTGCCGCCAGCCGACACCTCACCCGCATCACTGCTACAAAGCGCCGGCACGCCGGCACCGGCCGACAACGACTTCATCCCCGAGAAGCTGCGCGTCACGAAGGAGGACGGCACAATCGACCAAGACGCGTCGGCGCGCAAGATGGCCGAGGCCTACGGCGCGCTGGAGAAGCGGCTCGGTTCCGGCGACGCCCCACCGAAGGACGCCGCCGAGTACAAGGTGGTTGTGCCCGACGCCCTGAAGGAGGCTATCGATCCCGCCACCGACTCGGGCATTCAGGGCTTCCTGACCGGCGCGCTGGCCGCCGGGCTGAACCAGGCACAGGTCGATTTCGTCATGGGCCAGTACTTCGAAATGGCGCCGAAGCTGGCCGCTGGCGCGCAGCAGTACGACGCCAGCACCGCCGCCGCCGAACTGAAAAAGACCTGGGCCACCGACGCCGACTTCAACCGCAACGTGAAGAACGCCTACACCGGCGCCAACGCGGCGGCGCAGAAGGCCGGCATGGACGTCAACGAGATCATGAGCGGCCCGCTGGGCAACAACCCGCACTTCGTGCGCCTGATGGCGGCGCTTGGCCCGGAGTTCCAAGAGGATCGCGCCATCGGCGGCCAACGCATGACGTCCGACGCGGACATCACTTCGCTGCTGACGTCGGAGGCGTACACCAACCCGCGCCACGCCGACCACGAACGGGCGAGCGCCCAGGTGCGCGGCTACTACGAGCGCAAGTACGGCACCGAAGCCGCCGCGTAGCGCCGCGCCAGCCCACCACCAGCCCCGCCAAGTGCGGGGCTTTTTCATGCCCGCTGCAAATAGTCGGGATTCCGACCACCCACCCGCGCAATCATTGCCGTCAATCAAGGCCCGCTGTGGCGAGCGGATAACCTTTCAGCCCGCATCCACGCAAGCCGCGCGAGGACGTAGCACAGGCCCGGTGACGGACAACCTGAAGGCGATTCCCTAACCTTTTGGAGTAACACATGCCCAATTCAATCACCCAAGCCTTCGTGCAGCAGTTCGACAACACTATCCGCACGCAGGCGCAGCAACGCACATCGCGCTTCGAATCGCGCACCACCAACCGCGGCAACATCGTCGGCGAGTCGTTCACCGCCAACAAGCTCGGCATCCTGGACGACACCCCCGAAAACAACGTGCGCCACGGTGACACCGCGTGGAGCGACATCGTCCACTCGACCCGCGTCTGCCTGATGCGCGACTTCTACCAGGCGCTGCCGGTCGACCGCGCCGACGAGCCGAAGGTACTGGCCAACCCGACCGGCGATTACATGACGTCGCTGACGTCGGCCTGGAACCGCCGCAAGGACAGCATCATGTACCTGGCCGCCCTGGGCAACTCGCAGACAAAGGAAGGCGCGCAGGTCGCGTTGCCGGCCGGGCAGAAGATCGTCGCCGGTGGCACCGGCTTCACCAAAGCCAAGCTGATCACGACCAAGAAGATCTTCCGCGCCAACGAAGCCGACGGCGAGGCCGACGATCCGCAAGAGCTGTACATCGCGTACACATCGGAAATGCTCGAAGACATCTTGGCCGATACCACGCTGACCAGCGCCGACTTCATGGCCGTGAAGATGCTCCAAGAAGGCAACCTCGCCGGCAAGTGGATGGGTTTCAACTGGGTTCCGTACGAGCGCGTCACCAACGTGGCGGGCACCTACAGCACGGTGGCCTGGGCCAAAGCCGCTATCCACCACGGCACGGGCTTCTTCGAAGGCAAGTCGCAGCGCCGCGGCGACAAGAAGGACACCATGCAGGTATCGGCGGCCGGCTCGTTCGGCGCCGTGCGCGTGTGGGAAGACGGTGTCGTGCAAATCGACTTCGTCTAACCCGGCAGCGGGGGGGGGGGGGGGGGGGAAAACCACCCCCCCCCCCCCCCCACCGCCCACCCCCAACAACAGCCCCCCCCAACCACCCAAAAACTCATGCAGAACAACCCCCTCCCCCCCAAGCCACAAACAA
>NZ_JBJXIB010000170.1:0-9954 GCF_046115965.1 Janthinobacterium sp. CG_23.3
TTCACTTCACCTGGTGCACTGCCGCTGCCCGCACCTCCCTTGGCGTTCGACCCGCTTTTACTTCCTTGTCCCGATCCGGCCGATGTGCTGGAGCTGCCCGAGCTGCCCGAGCTTGACTCTGAGCCACCAAAGCCGGCGCTACTGGCAGAGCTGCTGCCCGTATCGCCCATTGCAGCCGCAAGAGCGCTGCCACCCCCGCTACCACCGCCACCGCCTGACTCGCCTCCACCGCCGCCCGCAGCGCTCATCAATGCGGACATGCCGGCGCCACCACCCCCGCCGCTTTCCGAAGCATTCGCTTTGGAGAACGCGGCCATTAGAGCCTGCGCACCGCCGGCAGCATTGGCGGCACCTGCCATAGCAGCAGCACCGCCAGTTGCAACGGCTGACGCGGCCATCGCCATGCCACCCATGAGCGTACCGACGCCTACACCGGCACCAGACCCGCCGCCCGCCAATCCCGCCAAGCGAGCCGGAATCTTGTCAATCAAGAGCGCAAGGACAGCACAGACGCATAGAACGATTAACAGTTCATACAGGGACGAACCATCCAGATTGGTATAGAACCCATTCACAACGCTGATCGCAATACCCACCAGCAGCGTCATCGTCATTAATTCCATTCCCACGCCCAGCATGGACTTGAAATAGCCAATAGCCATATCAGAGGTCCACCGCGACCCGCCGAATCCCAAAATGAATATGCCGGCATACGCCATTACCCAAGCATTCACCAAAGCGATGAGTATGTTTGCAGCGACGACACAAAGGCAAAGCAGAATAATCGCCGACACAATTACGATAGCAAGATTATCTATCGGATGCACCCAGCTAAGCGAGGCGAAAGCCTTTTTAACTACATTAAGGCCGAGCGAGACCGGGCTAGACGGCGTTAAGCTTTCCAAACCTACAGCAGTTCCAGCAGCACGCGCGCCAATTTCTTGCATCGAGCTGATAATGGCAACCGCCATTGCTGGCCCATTAGATAACAACCACCAAAAGAAACCCGTGGTAATGGTGAATTTCACGAATTCGGCAAAAAGTTCTCCGATATCCGCTTTCCGCAAGGCCATCATGCCAAAAGTCCAAACCATGCTGATGGTAACGAGCACCCAGAACAACCAAGTAGCATAGCCGGTTATGACTGTTCCCCAAGCTGCGCTTTGCGTATAAAATCGCATTGTCACGTCATTTAATACGCCGCCCCCGCTTGGTGGCGCGGCGAACGCCGGAAACGCAATCAGGCCAATACAAATAAGGAAAAACGAATTTCGGAGAAATCTAGTATTCATGGTTACTGCCCCTTGGGTTTCGGTTTCGTGGTCCCTGGCTTTGCCCATTGATCCTCGGCGGGATCACTTGACGGAGGGACACGATACATATCCTTTAACTTCGCTTGTCGGGCCGCATCGGCCTCGGCTTTGTTATCGCAACCCGTTAGTGATAATACCAGAGCAGCAATAATAAAAATTAGCTTTCTCATTAACGCCACCTATCTTCGGATGGATTGGACGCACCAGGAACCGCAAAGCGCTTATCACTCGCGGCCTGCTGCTTCGCCTCGTTATCGGCCAATGCCTGATTCCGACTTGCTATTGCATTTTGTTGCGCTATTAGCAATCCCCGAATCTGCAAAAGCTGATTCGCCTGGCTGCTCGCCAGTTGGTTGGCATAGCCGATAGCCTGCAATTGACCTGTAGCACCCTGTGCGCCGGACTGAAGCCGCTGGAGTTGAGTCGCATCTGCCTCCAAAGCATCCTGCTGCTTGTTCAGCCCAAGAAACAAAGCATCAGTGGATTTTTTCTGTGACTCCGAACCCCACTTTTCATCGCTCTTCATTGCGGCCCACTGAGCCGGCGTACACCCACTGACGGAGTAACATGGCGAGGCTCGGTAAGCGGCCGTATCTTTGAATTTCCCCAAGTACGCATCAATGCTGCCCAAGCTCGTTTTGTAGTAACTGAGCGTGTCAATAGAGGTGCGCAGTTGATTCATCGTGGTAGTCGCGGAATCCCATATTTGTTGCGATGGTTGCAACGTGTTTTGCAGCATGTTTTCGTACTGTCGCAATTGTGTTTGATATTGCTGAATTTGTTTCAATGTATGAGCCACGTTCTCCACTGCCGTGACAACATTTTGCCCCAGGTTGGCACCATCAATAACAGGAATTCCAGCATAAGCAGGAAATGCAGTAGCAGCCAGTAATACAGAAAATTTAGCCGCTAAAATTCGCTTCGTGGTTATTTTCATCAATCTTCTCCAGAGTAGAAAAATTTTACGAGTTGTTAATATCGCTCGAAGCGCCATCGAGCAGATTCGCAATAACCTCAACCGGGAAATAGACGCGCCGGCCAATATAAACCTTAGCTTTGTTGATATCTTCGGCCCAAGGCTCTTTCCTTAGTAACGCCATACGCAAACCTTCTGGTTTACGGCTGAGTGTATCCGCCAACTGCTCCAACGTCATTACAGCGCCGTATTTCTCTTTTAAAATTTCAAGTGTCAAACTCACAATAATCCTTTGTGGTGCTGGCGCGCTCTTATATGGCTAGTGTTGGCTAAAGTGAGGAATATGTACAGCGAATGCTAACACGAACTCCACTTTCATCAAATAGTATTCATTAATTGAATATTGAAAATACATTGGTGTGTCCTAGTTACTCATAACGAATATTTAATAGAGGAAATTTGTTTAGCTAAAAACTGCCATTATTTGATATACCGATGGTGTAACTTTTGACTATAAAACGGAAGTAGAAGCGGCTTAATTGAAAAGACCACCGAGAAAATTAGCACTGTAATTGATTGTTTAAATCGGGCAGGATAGGTGAAGATAGCTATCCCGCAAGCGGGACAGCTATCTTCACTCCCCTTATTCGCGCCTGCGGCGCTCAACGGGTATCCTGCTCTGCGAGACCTCCAGCTGTGGACAGCCCTCCGGGCCGTGGGCACAAGCCATGGACAGGTGTGGACAACGATAAAGCCGTTGCCCACGCCCTGCCCACAGCTTGCACCCACTCTGACCACAGCAGCCGCGTGACTGCTGGCTTCCACCCCGACCGCCACAATTGAGAGATTTTCCCTGGGAAACCAGACCCGTAAATTTCGACATGTCGAAAAATTGAACAACCACTGCACTACTAAGCGGGTTTTTCAGGTTTCCGCATACCGGATCGAGCCTGCTGCCGCGTCCCGAGAGGGCGCGGGGTTTCGGCTGGCGATCACGGTGAGCAGATGCCCGTAGCCCCGGCTTGCCGGGGTGAGGCGGTAGCCCCCGCTCCGGCAGGAGTGCCCAAAGGGCAGGGCGTATCCCGCCGAAGGTCTGCGAATCCGGCCACTAGCCGTCGAGTCACGCCGTTCAGTCTTCCTTGTGCGCGAAGCGCAGTCTGGAAATAGTCTTCTTGGGCAGGGCATTACATAGAGTGAGAAGCAAACGGCTGAAACCCGCATGGGTGCTAGGTGGTCGAGACAACTTTGGGCTGTCGAAAGACAACTCTGTCACCTTGAAAGACAAAATAGGCTTGTTTTTTGTCTTTCGTGGGATTATGATGTGGCTATCGAAAGACAAAAACAGGTGCCAAAGTGTCCGTCAACCTCCGCAGATTAGACTATTCCCCGATCATAAATCCTCTTGTTGAGCCGCAAGAAATTAAATCCAAACGTCGATACGTGCGGTCCGGTCGTTCCGACGAATTGATCAGCAGTACCACTGGTGAGGTGATGGGTATCGCCACCATTCACCAGGTCGAAGAACGTGATGACGCGGAATTTGTGAAGGTGTTTGCTGGCGGGGTTGCTGCGGCCTATGAATTGACGAAAACCGCCAACCGGGTATTCCAGGTAGTACTGGACCAGTATCAACGTACACCCATGAGCCGAGGCTTTGCGGATCACGTGAATTTGTTTTGGTTTGATAACGGGATCGAGGGCCGCGACGTTGGCATGAGTGAGAAAACATTTCAACGCGGACTCAAGGAACTCATCGAGAAACGATTTTTGTACCCAAAGGGGCCGACCGCCTTTTGGACAAACCCGGCTTTGTTTTTTAAAGGCGACCGGGTTATGTTCATCAAAGAGTATCGGCGTAGGGTCACGAGCGAGGAGCAGAAAGCTAGAGAGCTGTCCGAACGCCAGGGCAATGGATCTGCCGGCCAGCTCGCCGGCGAGGGCCAGGAGCTTGCTCCTGGTGCGGATGCTCTCAACCGCGCCGAGCTGGAGATGCGCGGCCAACAACGTCTAACGGAGTGAGCCATGAGATACAGCTACGAGATAAACCCTCGCCCTCTTGACCTTGGCGGCGGCTGGCGGCTGCGCCTTCTGGAGGACGAACAGGAGGTGGGCGGTGGTGTGTTCCCTATCCTGCAGGAGGACGCCCTGCAGGGCATCGCCTGGTGGAACGAGATGGGCGAACCGGAACGCGGCCACTGGCTAGCGGTAGCGAAATCCGCTGTGCCGGCTGATGCCCGAACTGCCTACCTGTTAGCCGAGGCCCATGCTGATGCCGAGTCAGTAGCTTATGAATGGCTGGACAGCAGGGATGCTCCAGAAGGCCCGTAGAGCACGCCCGACGCCGCGCAGCAGCTCAGACACGCCAACTACCTCAAAAACGGCCTGACGGGCCGCTATCGCCCTCCAGGCCTATAATTGCCGCCAGGAGGTCCACCGTGCCAAAGACTAAATTCCGTTTCAGCTCCCCTACCGTGTTACGAGGCGACGCCCCTTTCCTTGGCGCGACTGTCCAACAATGGGATGACGCTTTCACCGGCAACATGGACAAGACCCTGACTGAGGTCAAGAAGTTGGCCATGAGCGCTGCCGAACGAAATAGGCTGGCCACCACTGTCGCCGATGACCAGGCGCCAGCGGAAGCGCGTCCACCAGTGCGGTTTGTCGATGACCCCAGCACGGGGCCGCTGCCCAGGTTCGTAACCAGGACGACGCTCCGTGATCTCCTGGTCGATGACCAGGTTGATGATGCCGGCGCCGACCAGGCCGGCGATATCGGCCGGCTCGATAGTCCTGTTACGTGAGGAAGCCGGCCAATTGGTGACCGCGCAGCCGACCGGCGCGATTGGGACGGGCCGCAAGACAGATTCAGCGTGAAGGAATCGCCGCGGCGTCCTGGTTGGCAACGCGGATCGCGGCCAGGCTGACAACGCTAAGCGGCCGTATTCGGACATTTTCCGGGTTCGCGTGTTGAACTTACGTTCGCCGGGTCGATGCCGTCAATCATGCTCAGTCGTCGTCCGACTCCAGATCGGCCATCAGCGCGGCCACGGTGGCAACACGCTTGCCCTTTCCAGCCTCCAGCTCGGCGATTGCTTCGCGAGTAGTTGCATTGGGCACCTTTACCTCAAACGGTAGACGATGCTCGTCTGCTACGCGCAGCATGAGTAAGCGGATTGCGTCCGAAATAGATAAGCCCATTGCCTCCAGCGCCTGAGCGGCACGGTTCTTGGTATCAGTGTCGATGCGAGCGCGTACGTAAGTATCAGCGATAGTCATAGTGTGTCCTCTTAATCGTATATGAGCAATTGTAGTCACATTGCGACTACAACACAAGAAAAAAAAGCCGCTCGATGGCGACTGTTTTAAAAAATACGAAAAATTGCAATAAAACAATTGACACGAAGATATAAATCTGGCATAATGTCAAATGCTTGAGTTATGGTTGCTGCTAATTTACTACATGACAGTATGAATTTTAAACGCCATTCCTTAAGTTGTCAAACGATATTAATCATAAATAGTACATTTAAGGAGATGTGAAATGCGAGAGTTAGAGTACGCAGGGGCGTTTAAGCGCGATTACAAGCGTGAGAAGAAGGGGCTGCATCGGGGAACCGTTGCTGCGGACTTAGAAGTTGTTTTGGCGCTGCTGGCGGCCGATGTAGCGTTGGGGGAAGCCTACAGTGACCATGATTTAAGTGGTGATTGGGCTGGGTATCGGGAGTGTCATATCAAGCCGGATTTGCTGTTGATTTACAGCAAGGCTGAGGTCGGCATTTTGCGTCTTTCCCGGCTTGGTTCCCACAGCGAGCTCTTCTGATTTAGTTGAGGAAGCCGTCCTTTTGGAAATTCATCAAGGACGGTCTATCCCCGCCGCGCTTGCCAAACGCGCATCCTCTGTTGCCGGCCCGTGCGGTGCGCCAGGCCGGGCCGGCCGGCTCGCCTTTTGACGGCGGCAGCCGGCGAGCCTCGCAGAGCAAGAGACCGTTGAGCGCCGCAGGCGCGAATAAGGGAGGTGAAGATAGATACCCGCTCGCGGGATAGCTATCTTCACCTATCTTGCCCCACCCAAACGCTCAATTAGTACGTGTACTTCCCCGATGACCTTTTCCACTATCTCGCCCCACCCAAACGCTCAATTAGTACGTGTACTTCCCCGATGACCTTTTCCACTATCTCGCTACTTCGACACGAATTTGTGCCACACGACTGTCAATTTTTGGTGGAAAGTGTCCATGCCGGGGGTTCCGGCTTAGACCCCCATGCCCCTACCAGGGACAGCTCGTGGACCTACAGGAATGGCGCGCTACCTGGTCAGCCGCGTGGGGCCAATCGTGCAAGGTACTCGTCCAGGGCCTCGACAAAAATGTCTTGGCTCGACTTGTCGAGCTGAACACCGGCTGATTTCAACGCCTGGTAACGCTGCTTATCGAGTTTTACTGTCAAGGCCTTGTAATACTCGGCGCTTGAACTGGCGGGTTGTTTGGTCGGCCCTGGCGACACAGCTGGTGACGCTTGTCCCTTCTTTGCAACCAGGCCGGAAGTAAGGGTAGCGCTCTTTGCCATGTTAATTCCTGTGCGTAAGTACGTTGATACGTAATCATACAGCACAGTCCACACGGGAATATTGATTATGATTTACGTAATTGCGTAGATACGTAATTCCATATCTTCTCAACTTCTTCGGCTGATCGACTCGATGCGTCAATCTCCTGGACCGTGCGGCCATCGATCATCGAGGCGGCGAAATCGGTTCGTTGGTAAATGGTCACTGGCGCAACCGTACCGTGCTGCGAAAGGGCGATAGCGGCCTCTGCTGTTATTCGTGCTCTTGGCGCCGCCCCATTAATCACGAAGACCATTCGTTTTCCTGCCGCCTGGACAAGTTCAACGGTAGACCCAACCGCCCGTAAATCGTGGGGGCTTGGCCTGGTCGGAATTAAAACAAGATCGGCCTCGGCCAAGACTTTAGCGATGGTGTCTGTAACTGCCGGAGGTGTATCAATGATCGCCAATTTAATGCCGGCGTTTTTAAGCTCTTTCAAATGATCGGATAACTTGGCGATATCGACTGTTGCAAAAAGCGGCGTGTCTGCTTGACGCTCGTTCCACCAGCTCGACAAGCTGCCTTGTGGGTCGGTATCAATCAACGCGACAGGACCAGCTCCTTTGCTTTCCGCCATTACCCATAAGGTTATACACAACTTACTGCTCTCGTAAGGCTGCCAACGTCGCAGCCGATACGCGCACTTCCTGCAAACCAAGCCAGATGGTCTTGAGGCCGGGTTCTCCGTCGCTTTTGCGGCCGATGAAGCCACCGAGTCGGGCCACCAATCGCAGCACTTCGTTCAATGTCGGCACCCGCTCCTGCGGCTGCTTCGTATTCGTCAACAGATAGGCGCCATGGATCTCATCAGGGCTGAAGAACAGGTTGGCATCGAGCTCCGGACAGGTTCTGCCCAGGCGCATCAGATGTGCAATGCGCCAC
Source organism: Janthinobacterium sp. CG_23.3 (assembly GCF_046115965.1). NCBI lineage: Bacteria > Pseudomonadati > Pseudomonadota > Betaproteobacteria > Burkholderiales > Oxalobacteraceae > Janthinobacterium > Janthinobacterium sp. CG_23.3. The sequence goes on from NZ_JBJXIB010000170.1 coordinate 7,718, forward strand.
GACACGATCATGTACAAGGCCAGCGCCCGCTGGATGCCTTCGATGGTTCCCAGTTGCATCGACTCGACTCGGCATCCATTCTTCAATACATTGAAGAACATCTCGATATCCCAACGCGCCCGATACCAGTCAATGAGTTCGATGACATCTTCCAGCGAAGGCGCTGCGCGGTTGGTCAGCAGACGCCATTCGACCGGCTTGGTACCTTTCGGCGCATCGATCTCGCGCGCGATGATGCATGTGACAGTGACAGCGCCTGGCTTGCCGGCGTTCAGTTCGACCGATGTCGCCCACAGTTCCTGGCGGACCTTGCGTTCCTTGATGCCATGCCGCGAAGGCATTGTGAAGACGATCTGACCCAATGGCTCGCCAGTACAGGTACGATCCCACAGCTTTTCGCCGTCCGGCAAACAGCGATTGTGCTTGGCGCGCACCAGCCAGTCTGCCGGCGTGCCGAGCGCCTTCGCCCGCTGCATCAGCGCGAGAATGTCACCTTCGCGGTCAGCCACATAAACCAGCCGGCTCGACGGCACCCGGGCCGCCATCTCAGCGACCCGTTCATATCCTTCGATCCAGCGCGTGCTTTCTTTCTGGCCCGGGCGCACGCCGTCGGCGCCTTGCGCTTCGCGGGCCCACATCCAGGCATCGCAGACGCCAAGCGGCTCCCGCTGAGGCGTCACCGCATAGGTCGGGTGAACATACATGCCACGCCGCGCTTCGTAATTGAGCGGACCGAGACCGCGCACCTTCTGCCCGTTGAAATCGAGCTCACTGGTATCCTGCAGACACAGCACAACAGGATGCGCTGCCATGCGCAGCTCCGTCCGCGCCCAATGCGGCGCCATGATACCTTCCCATGTCACCTCGTCGTTGTCGAGGAAGCGGTAAGCCGCCGTCATGTCCGTCCAGCCATCGCATGCCATGGGAATATTCGCCGTCGGCTTTGCCGCAAAGGCCTCCACCATCACTCGCGCCCGCTTGTTCAAGCGCACGTCCCCGAGGTCAATTTCGGCAAATTCTTCTGCAATCCAGTTCTTCGATTCAGTACCCAAAGCGTCGTCCAAATTGCGAAAGTAGACCCCTTTTTTGAAAAGTTTACAACCCCCTACGCTAACTCACTGAATGTAAACGACTTTCTCGGGTGGGCTCGGAGTTGTGTAGAACGATATGGCCATTACCCCGAGATGGCCGGCCAACGTCGTCTTACCGACACCGCCTTTTTGGCTGGCAATTACAATGGTACGCATATACGTATCTCCTGTTATACGTGGTTATTGTACCCCGTAGATACGTACGCCAAGGGAAAACCAAGGGCGGCAAGCGCCGTGTGTAAAAACGCAGCGCCCTGGTCAATTGCACCTCTATTAGTACGTAATTAAATAAATACGTATTAATGTATGTACGTAAATACGTATTCATAGTTAAATCTACGACAGAACATATTCGCACGAAATCCGGGGCGTTCCTGGTGCTTCGCCTTTCGTCCTCTCCAAGAGAGAGGTTACTTTTTTCCTGACATCAGCCATATCGTTTTTGGACACCGGCCCGCACTGAAACCGGTAGACCAGCATCATATTCACTTCCATGATGGTATCGAGGACTTCGACGATATCATCATGCCGACGAAGGGTTTCCGATGACTCGTCATCATCGATCATATTCAATGCGTTCTCCAGGACATTGACATACGACGCAAATTGCTCCACACATGCACTCATGATTAATTCTCCTGTTTAAGATTCAAAAACTGATTTACCACCGCCTGTTGCACTTGAGCCGCGAGCTTTCCCTTTATCTGATGTGGTTCCTTCCGTATCGTTGCTTGCGGGCCGATTCACAAACTCAGCTATCTCCGATTCACTCTCACTGTCCATGCCGGCTGCTTTTGCTCCTGACGACAGACTGTTTTCATCGAACTGTGCGGCATCACCGGCTTGACCTGACTGCCCTCGTGCCTTGATCGCGGCCGCGATCTTGCCGCCTGTGGTTTCGCCAATCCGGTCCATGGCCGACTCTTTGATATCGGACGCCTTGGCCTTGGCAACGTCCCAGGTCCCTTGCGCCAGGTTCGCAGCAGTGCCGCCCGCGACCTTGCCTACCTTTGCGGCCATCGCTCCGACAGCAGCCATCGTAGCGCCTGACTTCACTTCACCTGGTGCACTGCCGCTGCCCGCACCTCCCTTGGCGTTCGACCCGCTTTTACTTCCTTGTCCCGATCCGGCCGATGTGCTGGAGCT
>NZ_JBJXIB010000171.1:0-9798 GCF_046115965.1 Janthinobacterium sp. CG_23.3
GGCACCCCGCCGCGGGGCGGAGGTTGCTGAAGTGCCAACCACGGGGGAGTGAAACGGCAGCACGGAAGGAAAAACCAAAGCTGAGTCTGAAAACCCCCCCCCCGCGCCAAGGCGCGGGCGGCGCATCGAGTTGGCGCGCGTTAGCGCTGGCCTCAGTCGTCGTCGCGCTCGTGCTTGTGATGCTTTTCCTTCTTTTGCTTGCACTTATTTTTTTTGCAATCCCAATACCGATCGTCATGCTCGACATACACGGGCCGCTGTTCCACATACACGGGCCGCTGTTGCACATACACGGGCCGCTGTTGCACATAAATCGGCCGTTCCTGCACATACACGGGCGCGGGCGCGACATACACCGGCTGCGGCGCAACCGGCAAGATGATCCTGACGTCAACGTCAACGGGCGCCGCCAGCGCGCCATAGCTGACCAACACCAGCGCGCCCAGCATCAGGGTCGCCGCGATTTTCTTTGTATTTATATTCATGTTATTTCTCCTTGGGAATAATATTACGCCCTTATGTCCCAAAACACCCGCACGCCAGGGTAAATAGCGTGAGCAAATGTTACACGCGCCGCCCCGGCGCGGCTGCCTGCGCCACGGGATAAAAAAAATGGCGGCCGGTCCGCAAGGACAGGCCGCCATTTTCCCGCGGGGGGGAAACTTAAACGACGATGGTCTGGTGCTCGTCGCCGACGCGGGCGCGGATGGTGCCGATGCGCGCGACGCTCTCGCCGGCGGCCGTCAGCTGCGCGAAGGCGGCGTCGGCGTTCTCGGCCGAGACGATGACGGTCATGCCGATGCCGCAGTTGAAGACGCGGTGCATCTCGGCGTCGGCGACGCCGCCGTGCCGCTGCAACCACTGGAACAGCGGCGGCATGGTCCACGCCGTCGAGTCCAGCTCGGCCACCAGGTGGCTTTGCAGCACGCGCGGGATGTTTTCGACCAGGCCGCCGCCGGTGATGTGCACCATGCCTTTGACTTCCATCGCGTCCATCAGCGCCAGCAGCGGCTTGACGTAGATGCGGGTCGGCTCCATCAGCACGTCGGCCAGCTTGCGCCCGTGGAAGTCGCCTTCCAGGTCCGGCTTGGCCACCTCGATGATCTTGCGCACCAGCGAGTAGCCGTTCGAGTGCGCGCCCGACGAGGCCAGGCCCAGCACCACGTCGCCCGGGACGATCTTGGTGCCGTCGATGATTTTCGACTTTTCCACCGCGCCCACGGCGAAGCCGGCCAGGTCGTATTCGCCGGCCGGGTACATGCTCGGCATTTCCGCCGTTTCGCCGCCGATCAGCGCGCAGCCGGCCAGTTCGCAACCCTTGGCCACACCCTTGATGACGTCGGTCGCGGTCGGCACGTCGAGCTTGCCGCAGGCGAAGTAGTCGAGGAAGAACAGCGGCTCGGCGCCCTGCACCAGGATGTCGTTGACGCTCATGGCGACCAGGTCGATGCCAACCGTGTCGTGGCGGTTCAGTTCGAACGCCAGCTTGAGCTTGGTGCCGACGCCGTCGGTGCCCGACACCAGCACCGGTTCCTTGTATTTCTTGCTAATCTCGAACAGCGCGCCGAAGCCGCCAATGCCGCCCATCACGCCTTCGCGCATGGTGCGCTTGGCAAACGGCTTGATTGCTTCGACTAGGGCGTCGCCCGCATCGATATCGACGCCGGCATCGCGGTAGGAAAGGGAAACATTAGTTGTTTGGGTCATGGTGTGTGGCAGCGGAGGCGGTAAAATAGAGGGCGGAGACCGATTGCGCACGCGCGCGTGCAAGTCCGGACAATCCGCTATTTTATCAAACTGCCCCGTCAACCCTGCCATTTTTTTATACATACTCGACAATCCATGCCATTCCCCCTCACGCTAGAACAAAAACAAACGGCATTCTGGGTCGCGGTCTGGCTGGCGTTTCTGCTGTTGCTGGTGGCGTTGGGGCCGGTGCTGACGCCCTTCCTGGCCGCCGCCATCCTGGCCTACGCCCTCAATCCCGGCGTCGACCGGCTCGACCACCTGCGCTTTCGCCGCTTCGACGTGCCGCGCCCGCTGGCGGTGGTGGTCGTGGTGCTGTTGTTTTTCCTGGCGCTGGGGGCGCTGGCGCTGATCGTCATTCCGGTGCTGCAAAAGGAAATCCCGCTGCTGCAGGCGCAAATTCCGCTGTTCCTGGTCAAGCTCAACGAGCTGCTGGGGCCGAAGTTGCAGGAAATGGGCATCAAGGTGCGGCTCGACAGCGCCGGCCTGAAAACCCTGCTGACCCAGCAGATGACCACCAGCGGCGACGAAATCTGGAGCGCCGTGCTGGCCTCGGCGCGGGTCGGCGGCACCGCCGTGCTGGGCTGGCTGGCCACCGTGGTGCTGATCCCGGTGCTGCTGTTCTACCTGCTGCTGGACTGGCACCCGATGCTGGCGCGCATCGCCGCCGCGGTGCCGCGGCGCTGGGTCGGCCAGACGGTGGCGATGGCCAACGAGGTCGACGCGCTGCTGGCGCAATACCTGCGCGGCCAGTTGCTGGTGATGCTGGTGCTGGCCGTGTACTACTCGACGGCGCTGATGATCGCCGGCTTCGACGTCGCCCTGCCGGTGGGCATCATCACCGGCCTGCTGGTGTTCATCCCCTACCTCGGCTTCGGCCTGGGCCTGGTGCTGGCGCTGATCGCCGCCGTGCTGCAGTTCAGCGACTGGAGCGGGGTCGTCGCCGTGGCCGTCATCTACGGCTGCGGCCAGGTCATCGAGGGCTTCTTCCTGACGCCGCGCCTGGTCGGCGAGCGCATCGGCCTGAACCCGCTGGCGGTGATCTTCGCGCTGCTGGCGTTCGGCCAATTGTTCGGATTCGTCGGCGTTTTGCTCGCATTGCCGGCCTCGGCCATCTTAATGGTCGCTTTTAAGCACCTTCGCCGCCACTACCTGAGCAGCAGCTTCTATAATGCGTCTATATAAAGCTATGCAAAATACTAGGACAGGGCGAACGCCATGAAACAACTGGTGCTCGATTTAGGCGCAGACCAGGCGCACAGCCTCGATTCCTTCGAGGTAGGACAAAATGCCGAGGTGGCGCAACTGATGCGCCAGTTCGCCGCGCGCACCTCGCGCGAGCACTTCGCCTACCTGTGGGGCGAAGTGGCCGCCGGCAAGACCCATCTGCTGCAGGCACTGGGCAACACCGCTGCGGCCCGCTACATCTCGCCGTTCTCGATCGAGTCGGAATTCGTCTACTCGCCCGAGGTCGACCTGTACATGCTCGACGACTGCGAAAAACTGTCGCCGGTGGCGCAGATCGACGCCTTCGCGCTGTTCAACGAAATCCGCGCCAACGGCGCCTTCATGGTCTGCAGCGGCGCGGTGCCGCCGGCGGTGCTGCCGGTGCGCGAGGATTTGCGCACGCGCATGGGCTGGGGCTTGATTTACCAGATCCACGGCTTGACCGACGACGAAAAGGTGGCGGCGCTGACCCACGCGGCGGCCACCCGCGGCTTGACCTTGTCGCCGGGCGTGTTACCCTATCTGCTGTCGCATTTCCGGCGCGACATGCGCTCGCTGTCGACGATGCTGGACTCCCTCGACCAATACTCCCTGGAAACCCAACGCCCGATCACCTTGCCTTTGTTGCGCGAGTTGTTGCAGGCGGAAGCGAAAGAATGATGAATCTGGCCCTGTTTGACCTCGACCACACGCTGCTGCCGATCGACTCCGACCACGAATGGGGCCAGTTCCTGGTCCGCATCGGCGCCGTCGACGGCGCCGCCTTCACCGGCCGCAACGACGCCTTTTTCGCCCAGTACCAGGCCGGCACGCTGGACCCGGTCGAATACCTCGCATTCGCCCTGGGCACGCTGGCGCGCTTCCCGCGCCCGGAACTGGAGCGCATGCACGCCCAGTTCATGGCCGAGGTGGTCGAGCCGGCGATCCTGCCGGCCGCGCGCGCGCTGCTGCAACGGCACCACGACAACGGCGACCTGGTGGCCATCATCACCGCCACCAACGCCTTCGTCACCGCGCCGATCGCCCGGGCGCTGGGGGTCGCGCACCTGATCGCCGCCACGCCCGAGTTCGACGGCGCCGGCAACGTCACCGGCAAGCTGCTCGGCACGCCGACCCAGGGCGCCGGCAAGGTCAGCCACACCCACGCCTGGCTGGCCGGGCGCGGGCAGCGCCTGGAGGGCTTCGCGCGCAGCCATTTCTACAGCGACTCGCACAACGACATTCCGCTGTTGTCGGTCGTCACCGACCCCGTCGCCACCAACCCCAACGCCGCGCTGGCGGCGCACGCGTCGACCCACGGCTGGCCATTACTCCATTTATTCAATGATTAAAAAACTCATCCGCAAGATCCTCGGCGTCAAAGAAGCAGCGGCGCGCGACCACAGCGTGGCCGTGGTGCTGCGCGCGCAAGAGCACGGCATCGACCCGCGACTGGTGTCGTCGAACGCGATCCGCGTCACCAGCAGCCTGCAGGAGGCCGGCTTCGACGCCTTCGTCGTCGGCGGCGCGGTGCGCGACCTGCTGCTGGGCGTCAAGCCGAAGGACTTCGACATCGCCACCAACGCCACCCCGGAACAGGTCAAACGCCTGTTCCGGCGCGCCTTCATCATCGGCAAGCGCTTCCAGATCGTCCACGTGATGTTCGGCCAGGACCTGTTGGAGGTGACCACCTTCCGCGGCATCGGCGCGGACTCGGCGCCGACCGACGAGCACGGGCGCGTGCTGCGCGACAACACCTTCGGCCCGCAGCACGAGGACGCGCTGCGGCGCGACTTCACCATCAACGCCATGTACTACAACCCGGCCAACGAAGAGGTGTGGGACTACCACGGCGGCAGCGCCGACATCCGCGCCAAGACGCTGCGCATCATCGGCCAGCCGGAGGCGCGCTACCGCGAAGACCCGGTGCGCATGCTGCGCGTGGTGCGCTTCGCGGCGCGCCTGAACTTCAGCATCGAGCCCGGCACCGCCGCGCCGATCGCCGTGATGGCGCCGTTGATCAACAACGTGCCGGCGGCGCGCGTCTTCGACGAGATGCTGAAACTGTTGATGAGCGGGCGGGCGCTGGCGTGCCTGGTGCAACTGCGCAAATCGGGCCTGCACCACGGCCTGCTGCCGCTGCTCGACGTGGTGCTGGAGCAGCCGCTGGGCGCCAAGTTCGTCACGCTGGCGCTGGACTCGACCGACGCGCGCATCGCCGCCGGCAAGACGGTCTCGCCGGGCTTCCTGTTCGCCGCGCTGCTGTGGCACCAGGTGCTGGAGAAATGGACCGCCTACCGCGCCGCCGGCGAATTCCCGATCCCGGCGCTGCACCTGGCGGCCGACGACGTGCTCGACTCGCAGACCGAGAAGCTGGCGCTGCAGCGCAAGATCGGCTCCGACATGCGCGACATCTGGGCCATGCAGCCGCGCTTCGAGCGGCGCAGCGGCAAGACCCCGCACAAGCTGCTGGAGCACCCGCGCTTCCGCGCCGGCTACGACTTCCTGCTGCTGCGCTGCGCCTCCGGCGAGATCGACGCCGAAATCGGCGAATGGTGGACCGACTTCTACGAAAGCGACGAAGAGAACCGCGACGAACTGGTGGCCAGCGGCGCCAACCCGGCCGCCGCGCCGGGCGCCGCGAAGAAAAAACGCGCGCCGCGGCGCGGCCCGCGCAGCCGCCCCGCCAGCGGCACCACCGGCGGCGCCGCCGGCGGCGAATGAGCGACTCGCCGCACCCGGCGCCGGCGCGGCAACCGGCCTACATCGGCATCGGCGCCAACCTGGGCGACGCCCGCGGCAACGTGCGGGACGCGCTGGCGCGGCTGGCGCGCCTGCCCGACAGCGCGCTGCTGGGCGCCTCCAGCCTGTACCGCACCGCGCCGATCGACGCCGGCGGCGACGACTACATCAACGCCGTGGCGCGCCTCGACACGGCGCTGGCGGCCGACGAGCTGCTGCTGGCGCTGCACGCGATTGAAAGCGCGCACGGGCGCGAACGGCCCTACCGCAACGCCCCGCGCACGCTGGACCTGGACCTGCTGCTGTACGGCGACGAGCGGATCGCCACGGCCACGCTGCAAGTGCCGCATCCGCGCCTGGGCGAACGCGCCTTCGTCCTGGTGCCGCTGCTGGAACTGGCGCCGGCCATCGTCGTACCCGGGCTGGGCCCGGCGCGCGCGCTGGCCGACAGCGCCGCCGTGGCCGCGCAAGCCATCGACAAACTCGACTGAACACCGGGGACAGACCACGATTTCCGAGAAACTTTCTCGGAAATCGTGGTCTGTCCCCGGTGCTGCCGTTCGCAGTTAGAATGGCGGATTCGCCGCGCGCGCCGGCAGCCAACACACTCACTAAAGGATTCCGATGTCAGCATATTTGCAAGGAACAGAATTGGCCGGGAAAGCCGCCGCGCCAGTGGCGTCCGCTCCGGCCAAGCCGGTCCACACCAAGGCCGTGACGATCCCGTCGCTGAACGCGCTGCGCGCCAGCGGCGAGAAGATCAGCATGCTGACCTGCTACGACGCCAGCTTCGCCTCGCTGATGGACCGCTGCGGCGTCGAGGTGCTGCTGATCGGCGATTCGCTCGGCATGGTCTGCAACGGCCACCAGTCGACGCTGCCGGTGACGGTGGCCGAGCTGGCCTACCACACCGCCGCCGTGGCGCGCGGCAGCAAGTCGGCGATGATCGTCACCGACCTGCCGTTCGGCGCCTACGGCACCCCCGAAACGGCCTTCGCCAACGCCGTGCAGGTGATGCAGGCCGGCGCCCACATGGTCAAGATCGAGGGCGGCGCCTGGCTGGCCGACACGGTGCGCTTCCTGACCGAGCGCTCGGTGCCGGTGTGCGCCCACCTCGGCCTGACGCCGCAGTCTGTGCACCAGCTGGGCGGCTACAAGGTGCAAGGCAAAAGCATTGAAAGCGCCGAGCAGTTGAAGGCCGACGCGCTGGCGCTGCAGGCCGCCGGCGCCGCGCTGGTGGTGCTGGAGGCGATTCCCTCGCAGCTGGGCAAGGAGGTGACGGAACTGCTGGCGATGCCGAGCATCGGCATCGGCGCCGGTCCGGACTGCTCCGGCCAGGTGCTGGTGATGCACGACCTGCTCGGCGTCTTCCCGGGCCGCAAGGCGCGCTTCGTCAAAAACTTCATGGAAGGCCAGAGCAGCATCGACGCCGCCGTGATCGCCTACGTGCGCGCCGTCAAGGACGGCAGCTTCCCGGCGCTGGAACACTGCTTCTAGGGGCGCCAGGTTTGGTTGGTCGGCGTACGCCCGCCGCGTATCCGACCTGCGCCACCGCCGCGCGCCGGACACGCCGTTGATCGCGGCCTGTCCTTGCGCGCCACTTGGTGGTAAATTGCGGTAGGACATCTTTATCCACGACAGCAGAGGCGCCGCGACGTGAGCATGCACCGAGCCGACAGCAGCAAGCCGCGCGACCCGGCCGACACCGGCCTGTCGCTCGACAGCTTTGCGCTGCCGCTGGGCATGGTCGGCGCCGACGGCCAGCTGTTGCGCGTCAACGCCGCGCTGGCGGCCATGCTCGGGCCGCTGCCGGCGGCCGGGCTGCTGCTGGCCGAACTGCTGCCGCTGGCCGACTGCCGCGACTTCCTGGCGCAAGCCGGCGACGGCGCCAAAACCAGCCAGATCGCCACCTTGCTGCGCGGCGCCGACGCCAAGCTGCCGGTGTATCTGCGCTGGGTGCCGACCGCCGCCGCCGCGCCGCGGATCTTTTCGGTCAGTCCGATGGCGGGCCTGGACCAGGCCTTCGCCGGGCGCGAACGGGCCCTGCTGGAATACCAGGCCATCATGAAGAACGCGCCGGTCGGCGTGGTGTTCGTCATTTCGCGGCGCATCGTGCGCTACAACGACGAGTTCGCCCGCCTGTTCGGCTTCGACGCCGGCAACGGCGTCGGCCAGCTGGCGCGCGCGCTGTACGCGTCCGAGGCCAGTTACGAGGAAGTCGGCCGGCACGCCTACGCCAAGCTGCTCGAACAGGGGTCATTCCACGACGAGATCCGCTTCCGGCGCCAGGACGGCGGCACCTTTTGGGGCGGCGCCTGGGGCTTCCCGTCCAACCCGGCCGAACCGGACCAGGGCGCCATCTGGATCGTCAGCGACATCACCGTGCGCAAGAGCGCCGAAAGCCTGCTGCGCGCCTCGCTGTTCGAGTGGGAGGAGATCTTCAACAGCGCCACCGTCGGCATCGGCGTCACCAACGGCCGCACCATCCAGCGCTGCAACGCCCACGTCGCGGCCATGCTCGGCTACGGCGTCGACGAACTCGAGGGCCTGCCCACCAGCACCATCTTCCCCGACCCGGACAGCTATGAACTGGCGCGCCAGCGGGCCAACCCGCCGCTGGCGGCCGGGCGCGCCTACGAAATCGACTGCGAACTGCGGCGCCGCGACGGCAGCATGGTCTGGTGCCACGTCTGCGCCAAGATGCTCGACCCGGAGCGCAATGAAAGCGGCACCGTCTGGATCGTCCAGGACCTGACCGCGCCGCGCGCCGCCCAGGAGCAGTTGCACAGCGCGCTGCGCGACTACCAGGGCGTGCTGAACAACGCCTCGCTGGGCATCGTACTGACCAGCGAACGCAAGATACAGCGCTGCAACGCCGCCTTCGAGGCGATGTTCGGCTACAGCGACGACGGCGTGGTCGGCCTGCCCGGGCGGGCGCTGTACCGCAGCGACGAGGAATATCAGGACATGGCCGACGAGGTCGCGCCGGCGCTGTCGACCGGCAAGCCGGTGCGCCGCGAAATGTACCTGCGCCGGCGCGACGGCAGCGACTTCTGGGGCAACCTGTCGGGCTACGTGGCCGACCCCGCCGACCCGACCCGCGGCACCTGGTGGATCATCGAGGACCGCACCGCGTTCAAGCAAACCGAGCAGGCGCTGCAGCGCAATTACGCCGAACTCAAGGAAACCCACGGCCAGCTCGAGGCGGCCCAGGCGCAACTGCTGCAGTCGGAGAAGATGGCCTCGATCGGCCAACTGGCCGCCGGCGTCGCCCACGAGATCAACAACCCGATCGGCTTCGTCAACTCCAACCTCGGCTCGCTCGGCCGCTACGTCGGCGAGCTGCTGGCGCTGCTGGACGGCTACCAGGACGCGCTGGACGGCGTGGCGCTGCCGGCGCCGGCCGCGCGCGCCATCGCCGCCGCGCGCCAGGCCGCCGACATCGACTACCTGCGCGGCGACGTCGCCGCGTTGCTGCAGGAGTCGCAGGACGGCCTGCTGCGGGTGCGCGACATCGTCCAGGACTTGAAGGATTTTTCCCACGTCGACGAGGGCGAATGGCAGGAGGCCGACCTGAACGCCGGGGTCCAGAGCACCCTGAACATGGTGCGCAACGAGATCAAATACAAGGCCGAGGTCAGGCTCGAACTGGGCCAACTGCCGCCGGTGCACTGCAACGCGGCGCAAATCAACCAGGTGTTGATGAATTTGCTGGTCAACGCCGCCCACGCGATTGAAAGCCAGGGCCAGCTGGTGGTGCGCTCCGGCGTCGACGCCGAGCGGGTCTGGCTGGAGGTCGAGGACAACGGCTGCGGCATCGCGCCCGAGGTGCAGGCGCGCATCTTCGACCCGTTCTTCACCACCAAACCGGTCGGCAAGGGCACCGGCCTGGGGCTGTCGGTTTCCTACGGCATCGTCAAACGCCACGGCGGCCATTTCGAGATGGCCAGCACGCCCGGACAAGGCGCCCGCTTCCGCTTCTGGCTGCCGATCTCGGCCGACGCCGCCGGGTTTTCGTAGATACTATGAATGAAGGCGGGTCGGCAAAAGACGCAAATTAATCCTAAAGTGAAGGTTCGAAGAATCAACTTAGGAGAAAATCAT
>NZ_JBJXIB010000172.1:0-9495 GCF_046115965.1 Janthinobacterium sp. CG_23.3
ATTCCCACGGCCCCTTCTACTGTTCGTTGCGCACCACCGTCTTGTACTCCCTGCCCCCCCCCCCCCCCCCCCCCCCCCTGCGCCGCAACGTCGCCTTCCACGCCAGCCGCGAGGAGGCCGAGGCGGCCGGCTTCCGGCCCTGCCTGCGCTGCAAGCCGGAGCAGCCGCCGCTGGCCGAGCGCCGCGCCGCCATCGTCGCCCAGGTCTGCCGCCTGATCGACGCCGCGCCGGAACAACTCGACCTGGAGGCGCTGGCGCTGGCGGCCGGCATGAGCCGCTTCCACTTCCACCGCGTCTTCAAGGCGCACACCGGCATTACGCCGAAGGCCTACGCGGCGGCGCGCCGCGGCGCCCGCGTGCAGGCCGCGCTGGCGCAGCCGAAGGAGCGCGCCGGCAGCGTCACCGAGACGCTGTACGCGGCCGGCTTCAACTCCAGCGGCCGCTTCTACGCCAGCGCGCCGGCGCTGCTGGGCATGACGCCGCGGGCCTTCCGCGCCGGCGGCAGCGGCGCGGCGATCCGCTTCGCCATCGGCGCCTGCACGCTGGGGGCGATCCTGGTGGCGGCAACCGACAAGGGCATCTGCGCAATCCTGCTGGGCGACGACCCGGAGGCGTTGGCGCGCGAGCTGCAAGACCGCTTCCCGCGCGCCGAACTGCTGGGCGCCGAGGCGGCGTTCGAACAAACCGTGGCGCGCGTGGTCGCGCTGGTGGAGGCGCCGGAAATCGGCCTCGACCTGCCGCTCGACGTGCGCGGCACCGCCTTCCAGCAACGGGTCTGGCAGGCGCTGCGCGAGATCCCGTCCGGGCGCACCGTCAGCTACGCCGAACTGGCGCAACTGGTCGGCGCGCCGAAGGGCGCGCGCGCGGTGGCCGGCGCCTGCGCCGCCAACGCGCTGGCGGTGGCGATCCCCTGCCACCGGGTGGTGCGCCAGGACGGCTCGCTGTCGGGCTACCGCTGGGGCGTCGAGCGCAAGCAGGCGCTGTTGGAACGCGAGGCCGGCAAATGAGCGGCGCCGACCTGGGCGCGCGGGTGGCGGCGCTGGACTGGGCGCGCCTGGCCGAGGACCTCGACGGCCACGGCTGGGCGCTCGCGCCGGGCCTGTTGGCGCCGGCCGAATGCGCGGCGCTGGCGGCGGCCTACGCCGAGCCGGCGCACTTTCGCAGCCGCGTCGTGATGCAGCGGCACGGCTACGGCCGCGGCGAATACCAGTACTTCGCCTACCCGCTGCCGGCGCCGGTGGCGGCGCTGCGCGCGGCGCTGTATCCGCCGCTGGCGGCGATCGCCAACCGCTGGTACCAGGCGATGCGGCTGGCGCCGCGCTTTCCGGGCGCCCACGCCGACTTCCTGGCGCGCTGCCACGGCGCCGGCCAAACCCGGCCGACGCCGCTGCTGCTGGAATACCGCGAAGGCGACTACAACTGCCTGCACCAGGACCTGTACGGCGAACACGTCTTCCCGCTGCAGGCGGCGCTGCTGCTGTCGCGGCCCGGGGTCGACTTCGACGGCGGCCAGTTCGTGCTGACCGAACAGCGCCCGCGGATGCAATCGCGCGTCGAAGTGGTGCCGCTGGCGCAGGGCGACCTGCTGCTGTTTCCGGTGTTCCACCGCCCGGTCAACGGCGCGCGCGGCAGCTACCGCGTCAACATGCGCCACGGCGTTTCGCGCCTGCGCGGCGGCCTGCGCCACGCCCTCGGCATCATCTTCCACGACGCCGCCTGAGCCCGGCGTGTCGCGTTGACCGGCCGCGCGCCGCCAAAACCAGCCAAAACCCCAGGCAGGGAGCCGGGGTCGGACCCCGCGGGTCTGCCCCCCGAACCCCGCGCCGTTGGTTTTTAACACAAAAAACTGGTTGACTTAGTTGTATAGACAACCTATCCTTTCAGCATGCAAGGAGCGTTCGCGCCCACTTCCCACCCAATCCGAGGAGACGATATGAACAAGCAAACGAGCAGCCTGGACCAAGACCCGCGCTATGACGCCAGCCGCGAGATCCGCGCTCCGCGCGGCACCGAGATGAGCTGCAAGAACTGGGGCGCCGAGGCGGCCTATCGCATGTTGCAAAACAATCTGGACCCGGAAGTGGCGGAAAACCCCAAGCATCTGGTGGTCTACGGCGGCATCGGCCGCGCCGCCCGCAACTGGGCGTGCTTCGACCAGATCCTGGCCTCGCTGCGCGAGCTGGAGGACGACCAGACCCTGTTGATCCAGTCGGGCAAGCCGGTCGGCGTGTTCCAGACCCACGAGAACGCGCCGCGCGTGCTGATCGCCAATTCCAACCTGGTGCCGAAGTGGGCCAACTGGGAGCGTTTCAACGAACTCGACCGCGCCGGCCTGTTCATGTACGGCCAGATGACGGCCGGCAGCTGGATCTACATCGGCACCCAGGGCATCGTCCAGGGCACCTATGAAACCTTCGCCGAAGCCGGGCGCCAGCATTTCGGCGGCGACTGGGGCGGGCGCTGGATCCTCACCGCCGGCCTGGGCGGCATGGGCGGGGCGCAGCCGCTGGCCGCCACCATGGCCGGCGCCGTCTCGCTGAACATCGAGTGCCAGCAGAGCAGCATCGACTTCCGCCTGCGCACCCGCTACCTCGACAAGCAGGCCGGCGGCATCGACGAGGCGCTGGAACTGGTCAAGTACCACACCGACCGCAAGGAGGCGATCTCCATCGGCCTGCTGGGCAACGCCGCCGAGATCCTGCCGGAGCTGGTCAAGCGCGCCAAGGCCGGCGGCATCGTGCCCGACCTGGTCACCGACCAGACCTCGGCGCACGACCTGATCAACGGCTACCTGCCGCGCGGCTGGAGCGTGTCGGACTGGAAGTCGGCGCAGCAAGACCCCGAGCGCCACGCCCGCCTGAGCGCCGCCGCCGCCGATTCCTGCGCCGCGCACGTGCAGGCGATGCTGGACTTCCACGCGATGGGCGTGCACACGGTCGACTACGGCAACAACATCCGCCAGGTCGCGCTCGACCACGGCGTCGAGAACGCCTTCGACTTCCCCGGTTTCGTGCCGGCGTATATCCGGCCGCAGTTCTGCGAGGGCCGCGGGCCGTTCCGCTGGGTGGCGCTGTCGGGCGATCCGGAAGACATTTACAAGACCGACGCCAAGATCAAGGAGTTGTTCCCCGAGCACAAGCAGGTGCACCACTGGCTCGACATGGCGCGCGAGCGCATCGCCTTCCAGGGCCTGCCGGCGCGCATCTGCTGGCTGGGGCTGGGCGAGCGCCACATCGCCGGCCTGGCCTTCAACGAGATGGTCCGCAACGGCGAGCTGAAGGCGCCGGTGGTGATCGGCCGCGACCACCTCGACACCGGCTCGGTGGCCAGCCCGAACCGCGAAACCGAGAGCATGAAGGACGGCACCGACGCGGTCTCCGACTGGCCGCTGCTGAACGCCATGCTGAACACGGCCGGCGGCGCCACCTGGGTCTCGCTGCACCACGGCGGCGGCGTCGGCATGGGATACTCGCAGCATTCCGGCATGGTCATCGTTGCCGACGGCACCGACGCGGCGGCCAAGCGCCTGGCGCGCGTGCTGGTCAACGACAGCGGCTCGGGCGTGATGCGCCACGCCGACGCCGGCTACGAAAGCGCGGCCGCCTGCGCCAAGCGCAACGGCCTGAACCTGCCGATGATCAAGTGAGCGCGTAACTAGAGCGCACGCCGCACGCCACCGCACACCTACCTATATAGAGAGAGAACGACTATGAAAAGCAGCAACAAGAGCTGGACCCTGAACCCTGGCGCGATGACGCTGGCCGACCTGCGCACCGAATGGGCGGCGCCGTCCGCGCTGAGCCTGGCGGCGGACGCCTATCCGGTGATCGAGGCCTCGGCCGCCGCCGTGCGCGCCATCGTCGCCAAGGGCGACGCCGCCTACGGCATCAACACCGGCTTCGGCCTGCTGGCCAAGACCCGCATCCCCGACGACAAGCTGGAACAACTGCAGCGCAACCTGATCCTGTCGCACTCGGTCGGCACCGGCGAGCTGATCTCCGACGCCGTGGTGCGCCTGGTCATGCTGATGAAAATCGGCAGCCTGGCGCGCGGCTATTCGGGCGTGCGCCCGCTGATCGTCGACACCCTGATCGCCCTGTACAACGCCGGCGTCATGCCGGCCATCCCGGCCAAGGGCTCGGTGGGCGCCTCCGGCGACCTGGCGCCGCTGGCGCACATGACGCTGGCGATGCTGGGCGTGGGCGAGGTGCGCGTGCACGGCGAGATCATGCAGGCCAGCGACGCGCTGAACGCGGCCGGCATCGCGCCGGTGGTGTTGGCGGCGAAGGAGGGCCTGGCGCTGATCAACGGCACCCAGGTGTCGACCGCGCTGACGCTGCACGGCCTGTTCATGGCCGAGCGCCTGCTGGAGGCCGGCATGGTCACCGGCGCGCTCTCGCTCGACGCCGCCAAGGGCAGCGACGCGCCGTTCGACGCCCGCGTCCACGCGGTGCGCGGCCAGCCCGGCCAGATCGCCGCCGCTGGCGTGTACCGCCAACTGGTGGCCAACAGCGCCATCCGCGCCTCGCACCTGGTCGGCGACGAGCGCGTGCAAGACCCGTACAGCCTGCGTTGCCAGCCGCAAGTGATGGGCGCCTGCCTGGACCTGATCGTCAACGCCGGGCGCACCCTGCTGATCGAGGCGAACGCCGTCACCGACAACCCGCTGATCTTCCAGGAAGCCGGCGACGGCCTGGCGAAGATCGTCTCGGGCGGTAACTTCCACGCCGAGCCGGTGGCCTTCGCGGCCGACACGCTGGCGCTGGCGATCGCCGAAATCGGCGCGCTGTCGGAGCGCCGCATCGCGCTGCTGATCGACGCCACCCTGTCCGGCCTGCCGCCGTTCCTGGTGCGCGACCCGGGCGTGAACTCCGGCTTCATGATCGCCCACGTCACGGCCGCCGCGCTGGCGTCGGAGAACAAGTCGATGGCGCATCCGGCCAGCGTCGACAGCCTGCCGACCTCGGCCAACCAGGAAGACCACGTCAGCATGGCCACCTACGCCGGCCGCCGCCTGGACGACATGGCGCACAACACCGCCGTCATCGTCGGCATCGAGCTGCTGGCCGCCGCGCAGGGCATCGACTTCCACCGTCCTTTGAAGACCTCGCCGCAGCTGGAGCACGTGCATTCGCAGCTGCGCCAGAAGGTGGCCTTCTTCGACGCCGACCGCTTTTTCGCGCCGGACATCGAGGCGGCCAAGCAGATGGTGGTGACGGGCGAGCTGAGCGCATCTTGCCACGGCCTGTTCGTTCCCCTGTACGCTTAATAAGTAGGTAGAGTAGAGCCCGGACCGCTTGGTCCGGGCGCAAGGAGACTACATCATGGACTTCCGATTTAACGCGGGCGGCATCCCCCTGCTGGTGTCGATGCCGCACGTCGGCACCGACATCCCGGACGACGTCGCGGCCGCTTTCACGCCCGCCGCGCTGGACAAGGCCGACACCGACTGGCACCTGGTCGAGCTGTACGGCTTTTTGCGCGAGATGGGCGCCTCGACCCTGTCGGCGCGCTGGTCGCGCTATGTGGTCGACCTGAACCGTCCGCAGGAAAACACCAATCTATATCCGGGCCAGGACACCACCGGCCTGTGCCCGGTCGACACCTTCCACCGCGCGCCGCTGTACCAGCCGGGGCGCGAGCCGGGCCAGGCCGAGGTGCAGCAGCGCCTGCAGCGCTACTGGCGCCCCTACCACGCGCAGTTGCAGGCCGAGCTTGAGCGCATGCTGCGCATCCACGGCAGCGTGGTGCTGTGGGACGCGCATTCGATCGCCTCGGTGGTGCCGCGCTTCTTCGACGGCAAGCTGCCCGACCTGAACTTCGGCACCGCCGACGGCGCCAGTTGCGCGCCCGGCCTGCGCGACGCCGTGGTCGGCCTGGCGCGGGCGCAGGACGAATTCAGCGTCGCGGTGAACGGCCGCTTCAAGGGCGGCCACATCACGCGCCACTACGGCCAGCCCGGCGCGAACGTGCACGCGATCCAGCTGGAGATGTGCCAGTGCCTGTACATGGACGAGGCGGCGCCGTTCGGCTACCGCCCCGACCTGGCGGCGCGGGTGCAGGGCCTGCTGCGCCAGATGACCACGGCCGCCGCCGATTGGGCGCGCCGGTGAGCGCGCTGTTCGCGCGCCACGCGCTGCTGCCGGACGGCTGGCAAAAGGACGTGCTGCTGGAGTGGGACGACGCCGGCGACCTGCTGGCGGTGGCCGCCGGCGTTACGCGGCCGGCCGGCGTCGAAGCGGCCGGCTACGTCCTGCCCGGCATGGTCAACCTGCACTCGCACTCGTTCCAGCGCGCGCTGGGCGGCCAGACCGAGAAGGCCGGCGACAGCCCGGACAGCTTCTGGACCTGGCGCGACCTGATGTACCGCTTCGCGCGCAACATCACGCCCGAGCACATCGAGGCCATCGCCGCGCAATTGTTCACCGAGTGCCTGCGCCACGGCTACACCGCCGTGTGCGAGTTCCACTACGTGCAGCGCGACCCGGGCGGCGCCATGTACGCGCGCCCGGCCGAGACGGCCGAGCGGGTGGTCGCGGCGTCGCGCCACAGCGGCATCGGCATCACCATGCTGCCGGTGCTGTACAGCTACTCCAGCTTCGGCGAAGTGCCCTTGAAGCCGGAGCAGAGCCGTTTTAAAACCAATCCCGACGACGTGCTGAAGATCGTCGAGGCGCTGGCGCCGCTGCGCGACGGCCAGACCGAAGTGGGCTTCGCGCCGCACTCGCTGCGCGCCGCCTCGGTGGCGCAGATCAACGAGGTGCTGCTGGCGCTGCCGGCGGCGCGCCCGGTGCACATCCACATCGCCGAGCAGCAGCAGGAAGTGGCGCAGTCGCTGGACTGGTGCGGCCGCCGTCCGGTGCAATGGCTGCTCGACCAGGTCGCCGTCGACCAGCGCTGGTGCCTGGTGCACGCCACCCACCTGCTGCGCGACGAGGTCGACAGCCTGGCCGCCAGCGGGGCCGTGGCCGGCCTGTGCCCGACCACCGAGGCCAACCTGGGCGACGGCATGTTCCCGCTGCCCGAGTTCCTCGCCGCCGGCGGGCGTTTCGGCATCGGCAGCGACAGCCACATTTCGCAGGGCGCGGTGGAGGAGCTGCGCTGGCTGGAGTACGGCCAGCGCCTGCAGCAGCGCCGCCGCAACGTCGCCCACAGCGACGGCCAGCGCCATGTCGGCGACTTCCTCTGGCAGGGCGCCTTGCAGGGCGGCGCGCAGGCTTCGGGGCGGCGCCTGGGCGCGCTGGCGGCCGGCAAGCGCGCCGACCTGATCGTGCTCGACGACGAGCACCCGAACCTGTGCGGCGCCGCGCTGCAGGACGTGCTGGGCAGCTTCATCTTCTGCGGCAACGACAACCTGGTGCGCGACGTGCTGGCCGGCGGCCGCTGGGTGGTGCGCGGGCAGCGCCACGTGGCGCAGGACGCCATCACCGCGCGCTACAAGCGCACGCTGGCCGAACTGCGGCGGTTCTGACATGGCCAGCTTCATCGCCCATGCGGACCTGGTGGCGGCGCCGTGGAAAAACGGCGGCGGCAGCACCACCGAGGTCGCCGTCTTTCCGCGCGGCGCGGGCTTCGACGACTTCGACTGGCGCATCAGCCTGGCGACGATCGCCCGCAGCGGCGCCTTCTCCGTCTTCCCCGGCATCGACCGCAGCCTGTGCCTGGTGGCCGGCGACGGCGTCACGCTGACGCTGGACGGCGAGCGCCGCATCACGCTCAGCGCCGCCAACCCGCTGCTGTGGTTCGCCGGCGAGGCGGCGGTGCACGCCGACGTCGCGTCGATCACCACCGACTTCAACGTGATGACCCGGCGCAGCCGCTGCCGCCACCAGCTCGAACGCGTCAGCGTACCGGCCGAACTGGCGCGGCGCAGCCCGACCACGCTGCTGTTCGTCGCCGACGGCGGCGCCGTGGTGGCGCGCGCCGGCGCGCGCGCATACACGCTCGGCCTGTTCGACGCGCTGCTGCTCGACGCCGACGACGCCATGCACTGGTCGCTGGCCGCGGGCGCCGGCGCGACCGTGTTCGTCGCCGATCTGATCACCTGAAACCAAACCCGCGGCGGCGAAAAAATCGGGGCCAGAGCCCGGGCGCCAAGGCGCGAAGGTCCGACCCCGGCTCACCCACCACCCGACAATTAAAGGCGGCAAGCATGCAAACCTGGGACGTGCTCTACACGAATGTTCACCTGGCCACGATGGTCGACGGCTACGGCGAGATCCTTGACGGCGCCATCGCCGTCAAGGACGGCCGCATCGCCTGGCTCGGGCCGCGCGCCGCGCTGCCCGCCAGCGCCTGCCCGGTGGTCGACGGCGGCGGCTGCTGGCTGACGCCCGGCCTGATCGACTGCCACAGCCACATCGTCCACGCCGGCAACCGCAGCGACGAATTCGAGGCGCGCCTGAACGGCGCCAGCTACGAGGACATCAGCAAGGCCGGCGGCGGCATCATGTCGACGGTGCGGGCGACCCGCGCCGCCAGCGACGACGAGCTGCTCAGGCAAAGCCTGCCGCGCGTGGCCAGCCTGCTGGCCGAGGGCGTGACGACGCTGGAAATCAAGTCCGGCTACGGCCTGTCGCTGGAGTCGGAGGAGAAAATGCTGCGGGTGGCGCGCCGCGTCGGCCAGGTGCTGCCGGTGGCGGTGGCCACCACCTTCCTCGGCGCGCACGCGCTGCCGCCGGAGTACGCCGGCCGCGCCGACGCCTACATCGACCTGGTGTGCGAACAGATGCTGCCGGCGCTGGCCGGCGCCGGCCTGGTCGACGCGGTCGACGCCTTCTGCGAGCGGATCGGCTTTTCCGCCGCCCAGACCGAGCGCGTGTTCCGCGCCGCGCGCGCGCACGGGCTGCCGGTCAAGCTGCACGCCGAGCAGTTGTCCGACCAGGGCGGCAGCGAGCTGGTGGCGCGCTACGACGGCCTCTCGGCCGACCATTTGGAGCACCTGACGCCGGCCGGCATCGCCGCCATGGCCGCGCACGGCACGGTGGCGGTGCTGCTGCCGGGCGCCTATTACTTCCTGCGCGACACCCAGCCGCCGCCGGTGGCCGCGCTGCGCGCCGCCGGCGTGGCGCTGGCGGTGGCGACCGACTGCAACCCCGGCACCTCGCCGATGACCTCGCTGCTGCTGGCGATGAACATGGCTTGCACCCTGTGGCGGTTGACGCCGCGCGAGGCGCTGGCCGGCTGTACCATCCAGGCCGCCAAGGCGCTGGGTTTGCAGGCGCAGGTCGGCAGCCTGGAGCTGGGCAAGCGCGCCGACTTCGCGCTGTGGCACATCGCCCGCCCGGCCGACCTGGCGTACGCGATCGGCTTCAATCCCTGCCGCGGCGTCGTCAACGGCGGCGTCTGGCGCGAACCAGTGGTAAGCTTGCCGGCCTGACCGGGGGGGGGGGAGGGGGGGCCACCACCAAGGAGGGGGGGAGGAAAAACCACGAAAAAAAAGGGGGAAAAAAACACACCCCACCCCCCCCCCTCCCCCCCACCCCGTCCTCCCGC